>CAYRGB010000146.1:0-3822 GCA_964423715.1 uncultured Methanosarcinales archaeon
GCTCCAATCATGCTGCACCCCCTGTGTCTGTGGGATTATAATGAAAATACGATACTGAAGACCCTGGTGGAGATCGGATGGGTTCCCCCGGATATCAATGACAGTAATTCGACCAACTGTACATTGAATTCCTTTGCCTGTTACAACCATTTGGATAAATATGGGATTCATCCATACGCCTTTGACATAGCAGGAATTGTCAGAAGCGGAGATATGTCCAGAGAGGAAGGTCTGGAAAAACTCCATCAAGAATTATCACAGCCATTGATAGAAGAAGCTGCGAAGAAACTTAAGATAAAGCTGGAATAAGCCACGAAATTATGTAACAGCTTTTTGCTCCATGGCCGTTCACAATACCGATACAAATATAGAGTACCCACAATATAGTTGTTGTTGTTGGCTGGTTAAGAGAATATCCGGATTGGCAATAACCATTCCATATAGATCAACAGATGCACCCCCTTACCTTGTAATATAATGTCAACCATCCAATCATTGTAGGAGAGCGATACCATACGGATAATTGATGAACTGAACGGGGACGCTGAAAAGATCGCCGAAACCATCAGGATTTTTGTTAACGATCAGGTTGCGGGTTTTAAGAAAAAGGGAGTGGTTATAGGAGTATCGGGAGGTATTGATTCAGCTGTGGCTCTTACGATTGCCGTACAAGAACTGGGAAAAGATAATGTATATGGCCTGCTCCTACCTGAAAAAGAATCGGCACCATCCAGCACATCCCTGGGGGCAGAGATTTGCGAAAGTCTGGATGTGTCATATGAAGATATTTCTATCTCTCCCATACTGGAATCACTTGATATCTATGATAAGAAGGAACAGATCATAAAGAGAACCTGTCCGGAATATGATCCCAGGATACACAAAACGTCGCTGGTACTGCCCGATTTTTTGAATAAGGGATTGTTGAACGTTCCATATATACAGCTGATAAAAGACGGTGAAACGATTGCAAAGTACAGGTTGAAGGCAAGCGATTATCTGGAACTGATCGGATTGCAGAATGTCAAACAACGGTCCAGGATGCTCGTCCAGTATATGTGTGCTGAGAAGATGAACTATGCTGTCTGCGGTACTACCAACAAGACTGAACTGGTCCTGGGACAATTCGTGAAATACGGCGATGGGGGCGTGGATATTGAACCCCTGGCGGATTGCTATAAGACTCAGGTCTATGCCCTGGCAAAACGTCTCAATGTCGATGAAGCGATCATACAGCGGCTGCCAAGCGCTGACACATGGAGCCATTACACCTCTGATGAGGATTTCTACTGGCGCATGCCCCTCCACATCATGGATCAACTACTGTATGCTCAGGAACATCAGTTATCTGTAGAGGTAATTGAACAGAACACCGAACTGTCCAGAGAGACCATACAAAAGGCCCAGAGACACATCGATAGAATGAGAGATACTACCGCATATGTGCGGGCAGCTCCACCCATCTGTTATCTGGGCAGGTGAGTCACGGGAGAAAAATGCTTACCGACAAAGTGGTACTCGTCACAGGAGCAAGCCGGGGGATTGGAAGAGCTACAGCCTTGGTGGCAGCAGAGAACCATGCACACGTGATCATCAACTATAACAAAAGTGAGGACAGGGCAGCTGAACTGGTGGACCTGATCCGTGGGAAGGGGCTTAACGCTTCAATGATCAAGGCCGATGTCTCGTCCGAAGACGATGTCAGGGCCATGTTCGAATCTATCAAGGAGGACCATTCCAGACTCGATGTGCTGATAAACAATGCGGGGATCATGCAAAACAACCTTCTGATGCTGACCAATATGGAACTGTTCGACCGTACCATCGGGGTCAACCTGAAGGGAACGTTCCTGTGTACCAGATACGCATCGAATATGATGAGGAAGCAGGGATCGGGAAGGATCATCAATCTATCATCCACCATAGGACTCAACGGGAATGCCGGGCAGACAGTATATTCAGCAAGCAAGGCGGCGGTGGTCGGATTTACAAGATCCGCAGCGAAGGAACTGGGCAGATATGGGATAACGGTCAATGCTATTGCACCTGGTTTTATTGAGACCGACCTGATAAAAGAGATCAAATCTGATATTCGAGAAAAAATGATGTCCAATATTGCCCTTGGGCGTATCGGTACGCCGGAAGATGTCGCAAAAGTGATATTGTTTTTGAGTTCGGATCTTGGAGGTTATGTCAGCGGAGAGGTCATTGTGGTGGATGGATGTCAGATGATGTGATTGTGATCGACATCATACTGTCATCGATGTCACATCCTTTCATAAACAGGTTTCAAGATTAAATCGTGATAGAAAATAGAAGAGAACTCAGTAATCAAAAGATAGTACGAAAAAAAATCATGTGAAAGAATCTAAGCAGGGGGCAAAGAGGTGTTCAATGCAGGAAAAGTGGTGCTTACTACGGTTCACAACAACATTGGTACACCAACAAAAAATCGCAATCTGACGCATTCCCCTCTCAGCTCTCGAAAGGAGTCTCCTGCGTTAAATAAGATGAACAACATATTTTAAATCGGTAATGGCAATGATATCTGATCGGGATAAAGTAACTTATGACGAAGTAGCTGAATATTACCATAGCAATAAAGTTTTGTTTGGAATTAAATATCTTAAAAACTGGTTTTTAGAACAGCTTGCATCAAGTTGTCCTATTCCTTCTTGGAGAGCAAAATTGCATAAAATGAGGGGTGTGAATATTGGAAATAATGTATACATCGGTTATGATGTAATTTTTGATAGGCTTCATCCGGAATTAATTACAATAGGTGATTATGCTGAAATTGGTGACCGAAGTATTCTATCTGCTCACTCAAGAGGTAGTTTAACCACAAGAGATGCGTATCCAAGAACCACGGCTCCCATAAGAATCGGACGCGGTGTTTGTATTAATCCGGGATGTATAATCACTCAAGGGGTTAAGATTGGAGAAAATTCTATAATAGGAACTGGATCTGTAGTTAGTCGTGATATTTCTCCAAATAGTGTTGCTTTGGGTTTTCCGGTTCGAGTTATCAAAAAGTTGAATGTTGAAGAAGATCCAAAATGATACTGGCCTATAATAGTATCATCCACCAAGTGACTTTCTTCATAAATGTGGGGTAAAGTATCTATCAATAAGTCGCATTATCATTTTGCTTCTTTTCAGGGTCACATAACGATCTCATATACAGAGGAGATCACTTTTCGGACCTGTACCTGAACTCAAAACCAAGATGATCCAAAGCAAACAATGCCATCATCATCACAACAAAGATTGAGAATATCGATACATAGCACGCCAGCAGGTAATGAACGAAATCAACACTTGCAAATTCCGCATCCACATACGAGAACACACTGATCGGTTCCTTGTATATTGGATGGAAATAGTGCATATCGTATCTGGCAAGATCGTCCAGCAACAGATGTGAAAGGAACGCAGATTCGGCAAAAATGCTCAGATATACCGCCCTGGCTAGATTCCGATACACCACATATCCGACCAATAGTCCTAACAGGATCGCAGAAGAGCTGAACAGCAGTGAATGCGTTGCGATGGGACCGATCCAGCAGTGTTGCAGAGTACCATGTACAAGGATGCTATAAACAGCCATGAGATCCGGGAATAGTGCACATAAACTCCCTACAAACAGCAGAAACAGGATCTGCCTGGTATCCCCGGATGAAAGTTCCCTGCGACGGATTGCTCCCAGGATTGTATAGACTCCTGCTGCACAGATGCAGAGCACGAAGAACATAACATGTGCGATTGGGTAGGGCATGACAATAGATTATACTCACGACGATATATATCTATCTGGGATGT
>CAYRGB010000147.1:0-3781 GCA_964423715.1 uncultured Methanosarcinales archaeon
TCCTCATCGCTGCAACCATGTTCGCGGGTAAAGACCTGGAACGGTTCCACATAACTCACATGACAGACCGCATAACTGGCATCAAGAACAGAGGCGTTCTCAAGGGATCGATGGTACATATCCTGCACCTCCTGGTAATTTCTACCCCCATACAGGAACAGTATCATATCCTCATCCATCTCATCCGGGAACGATGTTGTACCCTTCAACACCCGGTACATTCCCACCGGGGATGGCAGGTGCACACCCTTTACAAAACCTGCAGGGACATCTGGTAATGACCCCATTCCCAGCAGCAACTCTATACCGTCCAGCTTGTGATGCGAAATAAACGTCCTGAGATCGTTCCAACTTCCCCCGAAACGTTCAATATCACAGGCATATACGGAAAAGTTCATCAGTTCTTGCATGTGAGGACTCCAACAACGACCGTTATTGCATACAAGAGCGATTCTTGGCGACCCAGGCAGTTACCTTCACCCAGTTGTCCAAGATCGATTCGCGCTCGCTTAACAGCTCATCCACCGGAATCATCTGTGATCTTCCCTGTGGCATATTGAGGATCAGGGGAAGCTGCCTCATCAATCCAAAGGCCGCATGTTTGCCCGCATTCTCAGGGATCATTCCCCAAGCGATCTCATCGACCAGATGGAGCAGGGAAACCTCGGCCGCAACGATCGAGGGGGTCCGGGACAGCTCACGAAGATCCGCCAGGAAATGAGCCTTGCGGTTCTCACCATCCAGGGTTGAAGCAACCTTCCAGTATCGGACCTCATCAATTCCAAAACGCTCCAAGCGCACCAGCATATCCCGCTGTGAAAGAGGAGAGAGTTCGGATTGCCTGTCCAGGGATTCCTGTGTCGCCTCGATGACACATTTGCCGATCAGTTCGCCGAGTTTTGAATGTTTACCGGCATCGGTGAGAGAAAGAGAACTGGTCGTGTCGGTCACCACCGCGATCATATCGGTTCCTGATCCAGTGGCTATGCCACTTGAATACTTGCTGGGTGCCATGATCTGCTGCAACGCAGCCGCCTTTGCTTCTGTAGCGGTCATGACCACACGCGTCATGGCATGGGGCGGGAGGTTCGCACCGATGAGGAGGATCGTATTGATGGTCCCGCCAATAGGCTCGCATCTCGCATCCTCCTGATAATAGGACGCAGGGTCTCCTGCCCGTCCCCCATTGATCTCGATACCGGCGGTCACTATTGCCGTGACCTCCAATCCCCTGAACGAATGGGTCACAATGGACACATTCCTCATGTTCGCAGCCGTGAGTAGGCCACAACTGCGGGACGGGTCTACTCCAAGACGGTGTGCAACGATCTCAAGATATGCGGGAATGCTACCACCTTCAAGTTCATGGGAGTCACTCATCTTATGCGGGATCTTGTGATTGAATATCGCATCAACATCCTTTTGGAATCCTCCATTGACCCAGGAGGTCGTAAGAGTACACCTACCGGGAGGAAGCGATACAAGAATGGACGAGTCTTCCACCCACACCTGTTCACCCGCCGAGGTCTCAAAAAGAAGCCTACGCTCCCACTCATCCGAAGATGGAGTGTGGCTTTCATTCATTTCTGTATTCATAGCATCAACCTGATAAATAATGCAATGCCAACATATATCAATTTTTGCATATTGTGGTGTTAATTTGCCTCAGAACTCATAGGGTTCATCATTTATCAGAACCGTTTCTCATCACAGGCAATATGCATCATGGGTATAGTCTCATGAGCGCATTTCTGATACAAGGGACCTGGTAAAATCCTTTGGAGACTTTGAATTATAAATACTTCGACCCACGATCACCCAGTCTGCACCTGCCTGTATCACATCGCGGGCACTGCCCCCCTGAGCTCCCACACCCGGTGATATGATGCTCATCTCGTTGCCGATTATGGAGCGCAGATGCTTCACACGGTCCGGCCGCGTGGCCGGGGCCACGATCCCATAGGCACCCGCTTTCACCGCCATCTCTGCGATCGTATCTGCCACCGGCTGGAAGAACTCAGCACCTCCCGGATGGCTCATCTCTGCGACTACATATATGTCCTTTCCGAACCCGTCCGCAACCTCCACACATGCACGCAGGCTATCATGGCCGGTGAACCCATGGACAATGACCGCATCTGCGCCTGCTTTGAACACCTGTTCACAGATCAATCGATCCGTATTTGGAATGTCGGCAACCTTGAGATCTGCAATAACCGGCGCAAACTCGGCAAGATCACTGACAACACCAAGACCTTCCGCCAGCACCAGCGGATATCCAACCTTGATGGCATCCACATATTCAGATATATCCTCTGCGATCGTTACAGCACTGTCCCGTTCGGTCACATCCATGGCAACGATCAGACGATTTCTTTTATCCATACCTAATTCTCCATTATCAAACTAACGAACCAAAAACCCCAGCAAAGCTGAGGATGCCTCTGCTTCACATCCTGCAGGCAGGAAATCAATGCATACTTGCCTCTTTAACCTTTCTTTTGAGTTCCTCTACAATTTCCGGGTTTTGAAGGGTAGTCACATCACCCACGTCGGTGTCATTTGTTATGGCCTTAAGCACCCTGCGCATGATCTTGCCACTTCTTGTCTTGGGCAGATCCGAAGCGATGACAAGCCCGGCCGGGCGAGCGATGTGCCCGATCTCCTCAGCTACATGAGCGATCAGTTCCTGCTTAAGCTCCTCGCTCTCTGGGACACCAGCCGCGAGGACAACATAAGCAAAGATAACCTCTCCTTTGATCTCATCCGCCTTCCCGTCCACAGCGGCCTCCGCGACCGCCGGATGGGCCACCAGCACACTCTCGATCTCCATTGTTCCCAGCCGATGACCAGCTACCTTGATCACATCATCAATGCGCCCAAGTACCCAGAAATAACCATCTTCATCGATGCGGGCACCGTCCCCTGCCAGATAGGTATCAGCACCCCATTTGCTCCAATATGTGTCCAGAAAACGCTGCTCATCGCCATGTACCGTACGAATCATGCTGGGCCATGGTTTCTCGATAACGAGATAACCACCCTTCCCTGAAGACACCCTGTTCCCCTGGTCATCAAGTACCGATGCCTGTATTCCCGGAAATGGCCTGGCCGCACTACCTGGCTTCATTGGAGTGAGACCTGGAAGTGGGGTGATCATGACCATTCCGGTTTCGGTCTGCCACCATGTATCCACGATGGGGCATCGGCTGCCGCCGATATGTTCATAGTACCATTGCCACGCTTTTGGATTTATGGGCTCTCCCACACTTCCCAGCAGGCGCAGGGAGGACAGGTCATACATCTGGGGGTACTGGGCACCCCATTTCATGAACATACGGATCGCAGTGGGTGCTGTGTAGAAGATGGTCACACCATACATCTCAACGATATCCCAGAACCGGCCCCTGTCAGGGTAATTGGGAGCTCCTTCATACATGACCACGGTGGTACCATTGAGAAGGGGGCCATACACGATATACGAATGTCCCGTGATCCATCCAACATCTGCTGTACACCAGTAGATGTCATCCTCCTTCAGGTCGAATATCCAGTTGGAGGTCACATATGTACCCACAAGATAACCGCCGGTGCTATGGACAACACCCTTGGGTTTGCCGGTGGTCCCGCTGGTGTACATCAGGAACAGGGTGTCCTCCGAATCCATCACTTCGGGCTCGCATTTAGTGTCTGCACCATGTATCAGGTCATGCCACCAGACATCCCGGCCATCTTCCATGGAAACGACATTTGCGATGTGGTCGACCACAATCACTTTCTC
>CAYRGB010000148.1:0-3752 GCA_964423715.1 uncultured Methanosarcinales archaeon
GCAGCATGTGTGGTTACCGATGGGACCATGACCTTAGAACTGTTCAATAACAACGGTAGTTATGATCAAGAGATCATTTTGAGCCATGATGACAGTGCCATCCAGTGGGGTAAAGATCTTATTGAATATTATATCGATCATTCGCAAGAACTTGCTCCTGACGAATATAGGCAACATGTATGACATCCTGAGTTGCGATTCTGGAGCCTGTAGCCCTTTTTGCGATGCTCCTGATAGGTTGGAACCACCAAGTGTAGCATTACATGTAGCGTTGCTCAAAAACGCATGAGATGAGAATAGTACAGAGTTACAGCAAGTGGTAAATAATCGGTGCCCCCAAGTACCCCCACTCCCCAACCCGCTCATACTAACCACGTTTTAATCCTGCAGGATGTGGTATTAGAGATCTATTACCCTACAGATTAAGACATGTTATTTTTGAGATATATACCAATCGGCTTTGAAATTATGTACCAACGAACTTTTTAATGTAACCAAATACTAGATCTTAAGCAATTCCTGACAACATGCAGTATTGAATATTTAAGGAGATTTTGTCCCAGGACCACCTCTACACAAACTATATATATATGAATGATGTATTGGATTGCTTAGTTGAGCGGGTAAAAACATCTTTTCAAGTACCCCCCACTCCCCAAACCCGCTCATACTAACCCCATTTAAGTTGAACAGATGGGCGAGTGGCAAACAATACACCGATTATACATATTCAAACCATGCAGATATTATCGCGTAGTATCCTGTAGTGGATCTTTCATATATGTACCAAACTGAGATGTTCCTTTGCTGGTGTTGGATATTTTAACGGCATTGTGTGAATGGCATTGTATAGATACCATAATAGGTACTATCATGCCTTTTCAATACCTTTCACAGGGATCCAAAGATACGATACACATACCTCGCAAGTTCCTTGCTGATGTCTGCCGAACGCATCAGTGTATCTGCACGCACAATGCGACAATCAGGACTTCCAATATCATTCCCAAGAGGACCATCCCGTATATCATGGACAAACGCATCCAGAAGACCATGGTATCGCTGTGCTACCCCGGTGGACGAAACCTCATACCCACAGGCATGCATGAGCTTTGCAGCCGGCCCGCTCACAGGTTCCGTACCGATAATAGGACTTACGGCAACCACTCGTTTTTCCATCAGCTTCTCGCGCATACCCGGCAGGCCAATGATCGGACCAATGCTGGTAATAGGATTGCTGGGCCCTATCAGGACCTTATCCTCTTTTTCAAATGCATCTAATACCGCAGGAGAGATCGTTGCCTGGGACAAACCATCTACAGACACCTCCAGCACCTCGGGTTCCCCGTGTTCCTTGACCCAGAAATCCTGATAATGCATCTTTTTATCAGGAGTGGTGATCATTGTAGACACCGTGTCATCAGACATTGGATAGACATGTGCCTTGATATCGAAAAGTTTACATATTTTCCTGGTAGCGTCTGTCAGGGACATTCCCTCACGCACCATGTTGGAGCGAATGATATGGGTTGCACGATCCAGATCGCCGATCATCATGCCCTCATCAAAGCCAACCGACCGCATTGCCTCATACGTTCGCAGCGTATCGCCCTCAATTCCCCACCATTTATCCTCATCGATACGACCAGAGAACAGATAGAGCACTGTATCAATATCCGGCGTGATCAGATTTCCAGATACCCACACATCCTCTGCAGTGTTCACCACAACAGTGAGGTCTTCCTGAGGCATGATCTGCCGTAGTCCATTGAGCAACTTTGGGGTCCCGGTGCCGCCTGAAAATATGATCATATTATGATCCCCATAATCTCCCATCCATCGCAACACCATTATATCATAAACCCTATTTAAAGGATATGAAAGTCATACGGGACCCTGTTCATGGATACATCGAGATCGATGAGCTCACCAAAGCCCTCATCGATACACCCCAGATGCAGCGGCTTCGCAGGATACGTCAGCTTGGCCTCTCCAATCTCGTCTACCCGGGTGCCAATCATACACGTTTTGAGCATTCACTGGGAACCATGCACCTCGCTACGATGCTAACAGGACATATCAGTTCCATTAATGTCGAAGAAAGGGACGAGCTGCGTGCAGCCGCCTTACTCCATGATATTGGCCACGGACCCCTATCACACGTAACAGAAGGTCTCATCAAACGCTACACACGCAAGCAGCATGAGGATGTTAAACCTATCCTGAAGAAAGGACCCATCGCAGACATTCTCTACGAACATGGGCTCAACCCCTCAACCATCGCAGACCATATCCGTGGCCATAGTGCCCTGGGACAGATCATAAACAGTGAGATCGATGTTGATCGTATGGACTACTTGGTCAGGGACGCACATTACACCGGTGTCGCCTTTGGGCTGGTGGATCATGTCCGCCTGATACATGAGATGGAATTCCACGAGAACAGACTGGTAGTAGGGATCGGAGGGCTGAAGGCCGCTGAATCCCTGCTTGTCTCCAGATTCCTGATGCACCCCTCAGTGTACTACCATCATGTATCACGGATCGCAGAGACCATGTTCACGCGGGCCCTTGACAGATTGATCTCCCAGGACATTGTCGACCCTTTTGAACTGCGCCAGATGGATGATGCGCATATCTTTGAGACCATGCGCCATGACGAGGGATATGCTGGTGACATGGTGAGACGACTCGATGAGAGGCGACTGTACAAAAGGGCCCTGCACGTAGGGTTCGGGTCCGTGGACAAGAATGTCCTCCGCTACCGTGGGAAGGTGGAAAGGGTGGAGAGTGAGATCGCAGATATGGTAGGTATTGATGTGACGGACGTACTCATTGACATACCGAAACCACCGGAGATCGAGGAAATGCGGGCATTGATCAAGATGGATAGCAGAATGCTGCATCTGGATGAGGCATCCAACATCGTAGCAACCCTTGAACAGGCACATATAGACAATTGGAAAATGGGTGTCTATGCACCAAGAGAACATCGTGAGGCCGTTGGCAGGGCTGCACGTGAGGTTTTTGAGGTCAAAAGGAAAACAAAACAGTTTCGGTTGACCGATCTATGAGGTGTGCACTTGGAACTGATTATAATGAGAACCAAACGAGGAGCTCTCACCCTGAAACCAGAGTTTGTCGGAAAGGACATACTCGTAACACTCACCGGCGGGCGCAAGCATATCGGAGCTACGGCCATTGGGACCTATGATCATACGACGGGACGCGCCTCGTCATCAGTGATCACGGTACCAGGACACCGGGACGACATGATCGCACAGAAGGGAGCCCAGCGTATCAGTGCAGTCACCGGAACTACCAGTGCATTTTTAGTGGGGATACATTTTGATAATATTACTGACGAGGAGATCCAGGAGATCCAGGCCGTAACAGCAAAAATGATAGATGCATTAATACATTCATTGGAGGCAAGATCGTGGAAGTAATCATCGCAATAAGTGGAGCATCGGGAGTCCAGTACGGGATACGCCTACTGGAAATACTATCCGGCAGGGATGTCATAACACACCTGATCATTACAGCATCGGCGAAGAAGATCATACAGATCGAGACCGAGCGCACGGTTGCGGAGATAGAGGACATGGCATCTGCTGTGCATGATGAAAAGGACTTCACCGCTCCGATCGCCAGCGGCTCACATCGTACAGCGGCAATGGTCATTGCTCCATGCAGCATGAGAACTGTAGGAGCCATCGCAACCGGTTCGGCCGACAACCTGGTCGGCCGGG
>CAYRGB010000149.1:0-749 GCA_964423715.1 uncultured Methanosarcinales archaeon
CCAGGATCACACCAGATCACACTGGAGACAGTAACGGAAGAAAGCGGTGGAAAACTGTTCGTCAAAATATACGAGACCTGAAAGGTGGATTATCATGCTATTGAAAACATTCCGTGACATGTGCGAGGATCGGTCTGCATGGATCGATTTTGTGCTATCCAAAACCGCACTGATCATCGCAAGTGTGGTGCTGATATCAGCCTCCTATCATCTGGCTCAGGACCTGGGAAGCCATCATATGGAACAGGAACTGGATACGATCGCCCTTGACCTGAAATATGCCATCGATGATGTGGGAAGCTCCTCGTACACGGGAAATGTGAACCATACCTATTCGTTCGATCGTGCGGACCTCGGTTGGGACCAGCCCATCAAAGCATACGTCAGCAGCGAGTACGTACGCATTGAGACATTGCATCTGGAGCGTCCCGTCCATTCGGTCATGTCAATGACGTTCAGGGTATTACCATTCAATGAAAGTACACTCCGAAACCTGTTATCCATGAACTTCGCAGGCCAGAACGGCAGTATGCAACACCCCCTTAATAGTGATTGTGAGCAGGTGGTGGGAACCCTGGCGCAAACAGGGAGTCGGGAAATAATGTTAAATACAAGCAGAACGGTCAGTATGAAAAAATCAACCTTATATATACAAAATAATTCAGAGGTATCATGTATTGAACTTATTCTTGTTTATCAATGATGAGCGTGGAGTACTGGAACCACACAATGACATACTGGCAACCTCT
>CAYRGB010000149.1:759-3745 GCA_964423715.1 uncultured Methanosarcinales archaeon
TGATCATCGGCTTTGTGGTCCTCGCAGCGATCCTAGCACAGACATGTCTGACCTATGATGACAACTCCCTTATGCTCCAGGACTACGAAGAGACATCCCGCATCGCCGAGAATATCGCCTCATTCGACGGGATACAGGCAGCAGGCCCTGACAGGCTTTCGGCACAGGCACTGGACAGCATCAGTGACCATGTTACCGACAGCGAGGCTCACCGGCTCTTCTTTGCCAGGTATGCCGATGGCCTTGACCTTTCGGTACACATCACGACCGATGGCGGGCATCATCAGTGGACGATCGAACGGTATACCACCCATACATTGGGGAACAATGTGATCGCGGCATCCGTACCGGTGGTGATCGAACTGAGCCCGGCTGAGTTCGCAGCGGGCACGGTCAGGGTCAGTATCCAAAAATGAGCGTTTGCAGAAGATCAGAGATGAAACGAATAACAGAACTATCAGGAGATACCACAGCATTTGCATCGACAGTGGATGCAATATTCTTTCTGGTCCTCGTTTCCGTTGCAGCGATCATCCTCATGCCGTCCATCACCACCGATGGACAGTACGATGCGTCCCGATATACGGCTACCCAGGACCTTGAGACACACCTGCTGGAGACACTGTTGAATGGAAAGATCGATGATTTCGGATACAATCTTTCTCCGATCGCCATCAACAACCTTTCCCTGCCCAACAGTTCCCTCGCCATCGATGTGGCCGATGCAGTCCTTGGGAAACACCAACACCATCGAACGCTCTCGGACCTCATCGCAGAGGACATGCTCCTGGGAATATCCCGGGTGGAGAACAACAACCATACCCCCATCAGTCCCCTGGCAGAGGAGCACAGGACCCGAACCCGCAGCGCCATACGGTCCTACCTTGGCAGTACGATCGGCGGGCGCTATGATTATCAGTTTGAGGCACGCTGGATACCTGTTCAGGGATATCCTCTTGAAAGCCATATCGTCGTGGGCAACGTGCCACCATCCGATGCCATCCGACAGAGTATTATGATAACACTACCCCTCACACACCGCGTATCCAGAGACGACATCCTGGATCCCATCAATGATACCGTCCTTACATACCTGAACACATCCTTAACCTCAGTCCGTTCCACAGCCTACCATGCCGCCTTCAACCAGAGCATCACGGTGGCCTCGTATGACGCATCCCTGATGATCACGGAACTGGTATTCCCGTCCGATCACTTGGGATCACTGCTCAGGCCCGGTTCCTACACCAGCAACGAGCAAAGGGGATTGATGGGAGACCCTCAAGCCATTAACTGTACCCCGGACCTGATGATGGCAACCCAACTTATTGAACACATGGTCTCTGTCCTCAACCTGACAAACCTGACCGTACCCATAGAGTTAAGCAGCAGTGCCATTACTCAGATCGAGGATGAACTGGTCACGGTGAACCAGCAGCAGATCAGCTCAGTGATCAATGAAGAACTGTCCGATGAGATCAACAAGACCGTGACCCTGATGGCAAACAGCAGCAGATCATACCAGACAACAGCCCTGCGGGATAAGCAGGTGGATTCAATATACAGGACTGTCAATACTGCAGGTGTGGATGTCGTACTTAGCCTATGGTGAAGAGTTTGATAGAGAATATGTGGCAGGTTGCCTGGGGTGAACGTAGGAGGAGTCCAACGATAAGTTATATATCATATGTCCGGGTTATTACGTTCACTTCGCCCACATAAATATCAAGCGTCGAAACTGTATCTGCAATATCGTTTCGAACACATAATATGGGAGATAAGATCATTACATTACCACTATAGAGAGGAATGATATGGCAAAAATGCATACTCGCAAGAAAGGGAAATCCGGTTCAACAAAGCCGATCAGGACCGAGGCACCGGCATGGTCCCTGACAGATGCGGACGAGATCACGAAAGTAGTACTGGACATGTGGAAACAGGGAAATTCCACAAGTGAGATTGGGATGTCACTCAGGGACAACTATGGCGTCCCGGACGTAACCCTTGCTATCGGCAAGAAGATCACAACGATCCTTGAAGAGAACAACGTCGCCCCAAACGTACCGGAAGACCTGTACAACCTGATCACAAAGGCCATCAGGATCAGAAAACATCTTGCAATAAACACCAAGGACGTTCACAACAGACGCTCCCTGCAGTCTACTGAATCCAAAATCAGACGCCTGGTCAAATACTACAGGTCCGAAAAGATACTCCCGGCAGACTGGAAGTACAAACCTGAGACTGCAGAAATGCTGCTCACAAGATAAACATTATATTGCCTGTTCGGCCCTGTGCCCTGCACATCCGGACATGCTGCCTTTTTTATTTGTCTCTTGCATATACACCATTGGATTACGGTAAGCTATCCCTGTAAACCGTTATTTTCATTGGACCTGATCCCCCGGGACCAATTCTCAAAGGGAAGATATAAATTGTTATACTGACCACTATAGACACATGAAAGCGATCATTCTTGCTGCAGGGGAGGGTTTGCGGTGCCGGCCCCTTACATTCACCCGCTCAAAAGTCATGCTTCCTGTTGCCAATAAACCAATACTGGAGCATGTTATCCATTCCCTTGCAACCAATGGGATACAGGACATCATACTGATCGTAGGTTATGAAAAGGAACGCATCATGAACCACTTTAAGGATGGGGTGGGGTTTGGGGTAAATATCCAGTATGTAGACCAGCCCGCACAGCTCGGAACAGCCCATGCAATCGAGATGGGGCACAAGCTGATAGAGAACGACGACGAACAGTTTCTGGTCCTGAACGGCGACAACATTATCGGGACGCGCACGATATCTGACCTTATCTCCCGATGCCAGGGTGATGCCACCATTTTGACAACACGAAGAGAACGCACCACTGGCTATGGGGTAGTGAACGCAGATGGGAACACGGTAAGGGAGATCATCGAAAAAGCTATCACCCCGATCAGCCATCTTGTGAATACCGGGATATACGTATTCAATT
>CAYRGB010000150.1:0-2451 GCA_964423715.1 uncultured Methanosarcinales archaeon
AGCAACCCTACCACAATTGAAGAACTCGTAAATTTCATGGCCGGTCGTGTCCTTGATCTGATGGGCATGGACAATGATCTGTACGACAGGTGGGGAAATGTTAGTGAGGATTAATACGGTGCCGGGCCATAAGCACTCACAGCAAAAATAAGTGGTTTATGGTGGAGTAGCATAGCGTATTTGCACACAAGCATATAGCGACTCATAATAATAATGCGTATTATATATTGTATTAAAGATAAATATATATACTATGAACTACTACTTGTAGTTGAGGACAGAAGGATACTCGGTTAAGGTGGTACGAGATTGGTGATGGTGGTACCATTTCCCTGTTAGATATCTGGTCGTTCTATGGTGGAGCCCGATCAGATACATGACATTTTCAACATCTTATAGCATCCTCGTCCAGTAATGCATGAAAGATTTATAGAAGGTGTCAATGATGGAACTTATAGAAATTAAATGTGAAAAATGTGGAAAAGATTTCTATGTGTACGACAACCATGTTCATGATCATATGTATTGTACAATGAAATGTTTGGAATCTGCGCACACGGATAACTGAGGACCTGAGGAAGATATCAGGGATATATTCATGATACAGCATGCCGATATTTGGGTATGTCGATATTGATAGATAGGTATATTTAGGAGAAGGTGTATTTAGGTCAACACACCCGTAAACACATCAATAACATGATGGGATAGTAGGGTAGCCTGGCCGATCCTCGAGCGTTTGGGACGCTTGGACTGCGGTTCAAATCCGCGCTATCCCACCATTTTTCTATTCAGACTATTCTATTGGATACTATTGAGTATGTTTATGCCCCTACAACATGATGGTAGCGTCTACTGATAGACATAGTGTAGCCTGTTATGAATAGACTTATCTAATATATGGTAGGATTCATACTCCAATGACCATGACAAAAGTAAAACTATTTGCAAATCTTCGAGAAACAGCAGGGACAACGGAAGTAGAAGTTTCAGGTGACTGCATATCTGAAATACTGGACGGGCTGGTAAAAGAGCATCCTGCTCTCAAGGAACTCATCTTTGAAGACAATAACCAGATCGAACTTCGTGGATACATAAACGTACTCATAAATGGTGACAATGTCCAACACCTTAAGGGGCTTGAGACTGCTGTGAACCTGGGAGATGAGATCGCAATATTCCCACCCGTATCCGGCGGATGAGTTATCTGCAATATTAATCAGCCACAAAGTGTGCACCCGACAAGTACGATCCGTGATGTGTCGCTAAAAATATCGATCAGTGGAATTCATCAGATATAATTGAGATCATATCGGCCTGATACCAATGAACGCAGATACCAGTATCAATGGGATCCTGATAGTAGGAACTGGTGGCTTTTTTGGGGCGATCGCAAGATATCAGACGGTATCGCTCATTGCCGCCCCATTGGGCACTCTCTGTGTGAACGTCATCGGGAGCTTCCTGCTTGCCGTAATGATGTATGATACCGAATATATAGGGATTGTGCCATCCCGACTGCGTATGGCCTTGGGGATCGGTTTTATGGGATCCTATACTACATTCTCCACATTCGCTGTGGAGACTTCACAGATGTTTACTTTTACTGCAGCATTGAACATTGTGGCAAATGTCGGACTCACCCTTATTGCAGTATTCCTGGGAAGAGGTTTCATAATATATCTCTCAAGGATGGGGCGTTGAAATGGCGATCATGGATCTCCTGCTCGTTGGAATTGGGGGAGCTATCGGTGCATCATTGCGGTTCTTGGTCTCGGGTTTATCCCCGGAGATGCGGGGGCTGCCCACTGGGACCCTTCTTGTCAACATTATAGGGAGTACCGTCCTTTCGCTGATCACATTTTCAACATTGAACCCCAATATCCACCTGGTAAATATTGGTATCCTTGGATCGTTTACCACGTTCTCAACATTTGCCTTTGAAAGTTTCAGGTTCCTGGGACAGAACAATCCACAAGAGTTCCTAGCCAACATAATATTGAACCTTACCCTGTGTATCACTGGTGTTACCATTGGTCATATACTGGCAAACTTAATCTAACTTGAAGACCTAATACAGAATGGAGGTTATCGTGCGATCTGTTATCCTTACCATCTACCTGAGCGAAAATGACACATGCCATGGAAGAGCTGCATACGAAGCTATCGTAGAATATCTGCGTGATTCAGGGATCGCAGGTGCTACCGTCCTGCATGGATTTGAAGGGTACGGCGTCCACAGCAAGATACATACTGCAAATATCCTGCGACTTGGTGCAGACCTGCCCATCGTGATCATGGCGGTAGATACCCAGGAAAAAGTCAAAAATGTGATCCCTGTCCTTCGAGAGATGGTACCAAAAGAACTGATCACAATTCAGGACGTTGATATCCTATCAGGTGAAAATATATGAGTAGATTTACCTGTAGAGAACAACAGTCCCACCTCTT
>CAYRGB010000150.1:2461-3739 GCA_964423715.1 uncultured Methanosarcinales archaeon
CACCTCTTACATCAACCAGAGTGCTATTAGTACTCTCTAAAAGTTTCTGAGCGATCGCTTCGATACCTTCCTCATACGAAGCACTTTTCAACACCTTCACTTTTACAAGATGTCGGGCCTTGATCTGTTTTTTCAACTCACCCAATACCGCTTCATCAATACCCTTCTTCCCGATATTGATAATTGGTTTGATGTGCGATGCATCGCGCTTTAATTGTTTCATTTTTTCTTTATTCATATGAATACCTCATGGGCCGCCTCATATATAGATACATGCTAAAAGATTATATATTCCTCAAATGACATGTATGATACCGTTTTCTAAATTGAACACGCATTCAAATTACAATACATGTCCTAACTTTGAATGGTTAGTAATTTAAACCCGTTAATTATGGTGATCCCGAATATCATTCACATTTCTTGAGAGATAAAGTAGCACCATCGACCTCATAATAGAACCATGGCGTGGGTTTTGGCGTGAGACCAATCACCCGCATGGCATGTCCGGAATCGATCGCCTTTATCTCCACCATACCATCAAACAGTTGTTTCAGGGTGGCTATTGTCTGTTGGTCATGCATCTCATCTTCGACAATATAGATACCTAGACCTTTTACCGCCTTCACTCGACCAGTAAATACATGCAGGAATCTGAACACGGTCTGTATATTGGAATACATCAGTATCGTGGATAGGGAATTGATACATAACCTGACACCAGGAACCTGTTTCTTCATACAGAAGTACTCGAAGTACTGACTTATCCTTACACCAATACCGGTAAGATCAACAGGGCTGGATGCACGTTTTATGTGTATAGTATCCAAAGCACCAATTCCAAGCGTTTTTGTGACGCAGTCGACGATCCCAATAGGCAACATATCAATATTATTTTTGAACTGTTCGAACCATTCAAGCAGGTCCTCACCCGGTTCACGCGTGGATACGATGATCGATGCATCGCCCTTTAGCAGACCACTGTACATAACATGGTTGATGATATCCTCCTTTCCGCTCATAGGAGGACCTATTAACATGAGATTGGTACCACCTCTAATCCCTCCAATGATATCATCCAGTTCCTTGATACCCAGTGAATATTCAGCCATGTAAACCTTCTATGAGTTAATATTTATTTGCCTGTGCGGAATCCTGTCCAATAATTCCTATTATATATTGGATCGCACCATATTAATACATTTTTGTATCAGGGGGTGAAAATACAACCACGTTATATAAATGTATCAGACAAATTGTCACACTGACCGATATATC
>CAYRGB010000151.1:0-3705 GCA_964423715.1 uncultured Methanosarcinales archaeon
TGACGTGCGAAGGATATTAACATGTGGTCGAAGAATCCTATGCCTGTGTTGATATCAGATGAGCCACTCCCGTCAAGGTTCAATTCCATGCGGATGTCGGTCTCACTGGTCTTTCGGGATATTTTTGCTTTTCTCATGAGAAACCATCACGTTAATCTATAGTTCCGTTTTAATCACTGATAATATTTATTGCTTCTGCAAGTGTGAACTTATGCATGTAAAGTGCACTTCCGACCACAACACCTGCTGCACCTGTACCTTTCAGTACCAAAATATCATTCAGGGTTGTGACACCACCGGACGCGATCACTGGGATGTTCACTGAGCACACAAGTTTGAGGGTGGGATCTGGGTTGACACCTTTCATGAGTCCCTCTGTGTCGATGTTGGTGTACAGGATACTACCGGCTCCAAGTTCTTCGAATCGTTTCCCCATCTCAACTGGTGTGTGTTCGGACTCTTTTGTCCAGCCTTCAATGGATATCTTTCCATTCTTTGAGTCCAGTGCCACGTTAATATGTTCATTTCCGAATTCGTCTGCCAGTCGTTTGATGAGCTCGGGATCCTTGAGTGCGGCAGTGCTTAGAATTACCCTGTCGACACCGGTGGTCAACAGTGCGGCCGCATCTTCAAAGGAGCGTATTCCTCCACCAACCTGCACGAACACTCCCAATGGCTTGCATTTCTGTACGATCTTCTCTACAATGGGAGCGTTCTTACGTACTCCTTCAATGGCACCATCCAGATCGATGAGGTGCAATGTCCTTGCACCCTGTGATACCCAGTCAAGGGCAACTTCTACAGGATCATCGATGGAAACCATCTCGCTACCAGGTACTCCCTGCACCAGCTGCACACATTTACCGCCCCGCATATCCACCGCAGGGATCACTTCAAAAGTCATGCCATCCTATCTCCTGCATATATATTCTCAGGGCATCATTCGTTCGATGGGGACTACGAGGATATCCGAGGCACCTGCCTGTTTGAGTCGGGTCACGGTCTTAAAAACGGCATCAGCATCAATAACCGCATGCACTGCCGATATATCCGTATTGGATTCGACTTTCATTACGGTGGGTCCGGCAAGTCCCGGTAAAATATCCTTGATCACGCCCAGCTTGTCAGAGGGCGCATTCATCATCAAGTATCGTTTTCCTTTTGCATGCAGGACACTTTCCATCGCTGTTTTTATGTGGTGGACCTTCTCGTTGTTATCCATGGTATCCCGGTTCGCGATGAGGTACACGGATGACGAGAATACATGCCCGATCTTCTTCAAATGGTTTGTCAACAGGGTAGTGCCTGAACTGGAAATGTCAACAATGGCATCGGCGATCCCTACGTGTGGAGTCATCTCGCAGGCACCACTTACCTTGATCACGTCTATATTGATCCCCATATTTTCAAAATATTTTGTTGTGATATGTGGGAATTCGGTAGCAACACGCATACCTTCGAGTTCTTCTGCAGAGTTGATGTGCGAATCGTCGGGAACAGCAAGAACAAGATCGGCTCCTCCGAACTGAAGGTCCAGCATCACCTCAACATCCGCTTCTGTCTCGGCAATCAGGTCAAGCCCGGTCACACCAACATCCGCGGCACCATCCTGGATATATTCAGGAATATCGGCGGCCCTTGCGAGCAAGAATGTAATCTCTGGGTCGTTCGTCTTTGCGAAAAGCTTTCGTTTTGATCCCTCAAGGACGGGCAATCCAGCTTCCTTGAAAAGATTGACTGTTGGATCGTGGAGTCTTCCTTTGTTTGGTATTGCGATGCGTATCATGTGATGGCCCTTCTGACTGCAAATTGCCTTTTTAGTTAACGTTAACTTGCCTTTTACATATTGGTTTGATGCTCTCAAATACTGTCATCCCATATAAGGTTTAATAAGGTATGTTTTCTGTCATATAGGTCGTATGTGGTGCAGTTTATACATGGGTGAATATTACTGATGGTAATTAATTTGAAACCAGATAGTAATTATTATATATAACTCCTTACTCATGTAGGGTAATTCCAGTATTCAATATTAGTGTGAGCTTATGATGATCTATGCTAATCAAATAATGGATACGAGGTCTGAACAATGCGAAATATAAGAGTTGAAGAACTGGTACAGACGCCAGTGGAAAAACAGCAGATCGAGCTTGTGGAGCGTAAGGGTGTGGGACATCCGGATAGTATATCTGATGGCCTGGCAGAGGCTGTCAGCCGTGCCCTGTGCAAGGAATATATCGAAAAGTGCGGTGCTGTGCTTCACCACAATACCGATGAGACTCAGATCGTAGCGGGTAGGTCCAACCCCCGGTTTGGTGGAGGAGAGATCATAAAACCCATCTACACACTGCTTGTTGGGCGGGCCACAAAGGAATTCGATGGTGTTGAGATCCCGGCAGAGGCGGTCGCTCTTTCGGCAGCACGTGAATATCTGGACAATACCCTTGCTGACCTTGATCCTGACTGTGATATGATCATCGATTGCAAGCTTGGCACGGGTTCATCTGACCTGCGTGATGTGTTCAACAGGAAGAGTGTTACAATTGCCAACGACACGTCCTTCGGTGTGGGTCATGCACCCTTTTCAGAGCTTGAGCAAATCGTATACAATACCGAGAGAGAACTGCTCACCGATCTAAAGAAGAAGATTCCTGGTATCGGTGAGGACATCAAGGTCATGGGCCTTAGGGATACTGACGACATCATACTAACTATCTGCTGTGGTATGGTCGGCAAACATGTGGATGACATGGATCATTATATCAGTATTAAGGAAGAGATGAGGGACTATGTGCTTGACCTTGCAGGCAGGTACACTGACAGGAGTGTTGATGCACATATCAATGTTGCAGATAATGTAAAAGCTGGAGTCGGCGGTGTCTTCCTGACGGTCACCGGTACTTCGGCTGAGATGGGAGATGATGGTTCGGTAGGACGTGGGAATCGTTGCAATGGCCTGATCACTCCGAATCGACCGATGAGCATGGAAGCTACCAGTGGTAAGAACCCGATCAATCATATCGGAAAGATATACAATCTTATGTCTACCCAAATGGCCCAGGATATAGTCAAAGCAGTACCTGATATAGAGGATGTCTATGTGCGCCTGCTCTCCCAGATCGGCAAACCGGTCGATCAGCCTCTAGTTGCCAGTGCCCAGATCATTCCGGTAGAAGGTGCAAACTTTAACACCATAGAGGATGATGTGGCGGCAGTGGTGGATGACTGGCTTTCCAATACCACAAAGATCACGGAAATGGTGATCAATGGAGATCTGGATACTTTCTGACGTGATATATAAGACGCGTATGTGTACCAGATAATGCAATAATTGTGACTGTGCAGGGATGCACCTTATGGGTGCATTTCTCCTTCATGCCCTTTTTTTGTAGGATCTTCGGCGAAAAGGATAAGTATCATTGTGTGCATGGAAGGGATGCATCTCACGAATATGGGATGTGAGTACGCTGTAAGTTTAATCACGGTCCCGCCTTAACTCAGTGGTAGAGTGCGCGGCTGTAGTATGGTTCATGTGACTTGTCACATACCGCGCAGGCACCGCGATGTCCCCGGTTCGAGTCTGGGAGGCGGGATTATATATATGTTAGGACTCGCACCAACAGTTATATATATATATTTGAGCATTGTGATGCTGCTCAAACAGCAATGTCCGAATAGTGTAGAGGCCTATCATGGAGCCCTGTC
>CAYRGB010000152.1:0-3671 GCA_964423715.1 uncultured Methanosarcinales archaeon
TGCAGGCGATACCGAGATCGGAAGGATATCTGAACTGATCAGTAGAACAAAGGAACTCTCCACTCCCCTCGTCAGGACGATCAACGATCTCGGGAAAAAATTGGCGATCGTGATCCTGTTCTTCTCCATCTTCACGTTCATTATAGGTAAACTTCAGGGATTTGATAACCTCTCGATCTTTCTCGCTTCTGTGAGCCTGGCTGTCGCAGCTATTCCAGAGGGTCTGCCTGCCCTTATCACCATCTCTCTAGCTATCGGCGTTAATAACATGGCATCAAAGAACGCCATTGTTCGGACCATTCCGGCAGTGGAAACACTGGGTTCAGCAACGGTCATCTGTTCAGACAAGACCGGTACTCTCACAAAGAACCAGATGACTGTGACCGATATTTATACTCCGAAGGGTATGTTCCACGTCACTGGTGCCGGCTACACGCCAGAGGGTGATTTCCTGATGGACAAGAATAAGGTGGATCCTGCAAGATACCCCACATTGATCGAGACGCTCAGGGCAGGTTCGTTATGCAATGATGCATACATAAGGGAAAGGGGAGGTATTGACGGTGATCCCACTGAAGGAGCTCTGCTGGTCTCTGCCAGAAAGGTTGCCAGTTATCATATGCCCCGGCTGGATTCCATACCCTTTGAATCAGAACTTCGTTTCATGGCAACCCTGCATCAAAATGAAAAAGGGAAGCATTTCGTCTATGTCAAAGGGTCCCCTGAAAAAATAATCCAGATGTGTAATTCTCAGTTCAATGGAGACGATCGTGTCCCTCTCAGGACCGACGACGTCCTGATAGCTGCGGAAGAGATGGCATCTAATGGGTTACGTGTTATTGGAATGGCCTACAAAGAAGTAGATCCGTCCATAGAACAGATCGAGATCACTGATATCAATGAACTGGTGTTTCTGGGATTACAGGGAATGATCGACCCTCCCAGGGAAGAGGTCAAAAAAGCCATCCATACCTGTAAAGGTGCAGGGATCCGTGTGATAATGATAACCGGGGACCACATCCTGACAGCCTACAGCATTGCCCAGCAATTGAGTATTCCCTCAGATGGTGCTCTTTCAGGCAGCGATATCGAAACGATGAGCGATGATCAGCTAACAGAAGCACTCAAAACCGTATCCGTGTTTGCCAGGACCTCTCCCGAGGACAAATCACGGATCGTAAAGCTCCTCAAAGAAGAAGGAGAGGTTGTTGCAGCAACCGGCGATGGTATCAATGATGCACCAGCCCTGAAGAACGCAGATATCGGTATCGCCATGGGTAGATCAGGCACGGAGGTCACCAAGGAAGCAGCCGATATGGTGCTTGCCGATGATAACTTTGCGTCCATTGTGCGCGCCGTTGAAGAAGGCAGGGACGTATACAGTAAGATCCAGAAGGTCATACTCTGGACCCTGCCAACAAATGCCGCAGAAGGCCTTGCTGTCATGGCAGCAGTAATCCTTGGACTCACACACCTGCCTCTTCTGCCATTACACATCCTGTGGATAAATACAGTCACAGCGATCTGTCTGGGAATACCCATTGCACTGGAGCCCCGAGAAAAGCATCTGATCAAAAGACATCCTCGGCCACGTGACGAACCCCTCCTGCTTCCCGTGATCAAACAAAGGATATTGTTGGTAGCATTGCTGATGGTCACTGCCACCTTCCTGTTGTTCTTCTTCGAGATTGGGAGTAATGGAAGGAATATCAGTACCTCCCAAACGATGGCCCTCAACACGATCGTGTTCTTTGAGATCTTCTACCTGTTCAACTCAAAATCCATTTATGATCCTGTATTCGGTCAGCTCATCTCGAACAGGGTCATGTTAGGTGGTGTAGCTATCGTCGTAGCACTCCAGCTGTTCATCACATATGATCCTACAATGAACAGCATTTTGAGAACTGCACCACTGGAGCTACTCGACTGGGTTGTAATAGTTACCGTATCAAGCTCGGTATTCTTTGTGATCGAACTCGAGAAATATCTGCGCAAGAGAAGAATGTCCTCTGAATCTGGACGTTGAGTAGATCTTAAGACACGTCATCCATTCAGGTATTGGTCGATCCGTTCCAGACCTTCCTGGATGTTCTCGATGCTGCTCGCGTACGAGAACCTGATATGCCCATCGGCCCCCATTCCAAAATCGACGCCAGGTGTTACTGCAACGCCTGCTTCCTCCAGGATACGACGACTTAGGTCGAGGGAATCATCATCGAACTCGTGTGCATCGGCGAGGATGTAGAACGCTCCTTTGGGTTCGTACCCCACAGTAAAACCGATCTCTCTTAGTCGTTTGAGCATGTATTTCCTGCACAGGCCATAGGTCTTAACCATCTCAGTCACCTGCTCCTGGGGACCGCGTAGGGCAGCTATCCCTGCTTCCTGCACAAAACTGTTGGCACAGATGAAGAAGTTCTGCTGCAGTCTCTGCAGTGTTCTCATACACTCCTCTGGAGCGATAAGGTATCCCAGTCGCCACCCGGTCATGCAGTACTTTTTGGAAAAACCATTCAGCACGAAGGCATTGTCGGTATATTCCAGGATACTGTGGTCCTCTCCTTCATACACCAGTCCCTGGTATATCTCGTCAGAAATGATCGGAATGTCACCTGCAGCCTCTGCTATGCCCTTCATATCGTCCGCAGCCATGACATGTCCTCCAGGATTGGAGGGGGTGTTGATCAGGATACCAGAGGTATTCTGGTCAATATTATCGACCACCATTTCGGGTTTCAGGCTAAAGCCGGTCTCATCTGAGCAACGGACGAACCTGGGAGTTCCATCCAGTGCACGTACAAAATTAGGATAACATGCATAGTGTGGATCGGACATCAGTATGGAGTTACCCGGATCAAGAAGTGCCATGAACGTCAACATCAGTGCGGGACTTGTGCCCGAGGTCACTAATACCTGTCCAGCATTCAGGTCAAGACCAAAGGTCTGGTTGTAGGATTCAACGATCGCCTCCCTGAGTTCGATCATTCCCTGACTGTGGGTATATCTCGTCTTACATGACAGTATCGCATGGTGTGCTGCCTCACAAACATGAGGTGCGGTAGGGAAATCCGGTTCCCCGATCTCAAGATGGATGATATCCCGACCACCTTTTTCAAGTTCCTGTGCCTTTTCCAGCACCTCCATCACGTAGAATGGAGGGATCGATTCAGATCGTTTCGATAGCATACCCATATCAATCCAATGTACGCAGAAAAGGATGGTGTTCAGATCGTATCTCACTCATAGACAGGTGTTTCGATCTCCCTTGATTTTTTCGTTTTGAGTACCTTTCTCAATGCTTCATAATATTTCATGGTATCAGCAGTCACTGACGGCCCTGTCTCGTCAATTGCCTTCAGGAAATGCTTTTGGTAGATCCTCTCTGCCTGTAGACTCTCACGCAGCGCGAACCTGCCCGCTTTCTTGCAGACCGATGCGATGTCAGCACCTGTGTATTCGTCGGTTGATCCCACCATTTCATCAATATCAACATCTTTGGCAATGACCATACTCTTCATGTGGACCTCAAATATCTTGCTACGGGTCTTTGCGTCAGGAACAGGAACAAGTATGAGTTCATCGAACCTACCCGGACGAATCAATGCGGGATCGATGATGTCAGGGCGGTTCGTGGCACCGATAACAACGACGCCTCGCAGTTCCTCAAGTCC
>CAYRGB010000153.1:0-3613 GCA_964423715.1 uncultured Methanosarcinales archaeon
TATAATGGGACCGACCAGGTAATGATCTTCGATTTTGCTGTCGATAAGATCACAGGCATAACTTCGGAATAATGAGAGGTAGATCGTGTAACTGGATTGATCTTTGGATATAACACCTGGATCAATCACTATTTACATATGCGTTCAATTCATCGTGTAGATACTTCTCTGCTGCCCTGACCGTTTCAAGACTCCCTCGCAGGACGATAAGATCCCTTTCATTACATCCCACAATATTGACGTTGATCTTGCGCTCCAGGGGATCAAGGTTGAACTCTCCCACGAGATCATATACAATGTATGAAGGAGTACCCGGAGGTATTATCAGGTCATACATATTCTCGAGCTCGTCCCCATCTTCTTCTGTTTTTCCATGCTGCTTGAGATCTTCGAGTGTTAATTTCCTTGCCATTTATGTCACCTTGACATGATATGATCTGACTATTATCTTGAAATGATCAATCAGAGAATCTACTAAAAGGACTCGGATTATTTGTACCTATCTGAAGGTATTCGAGATTACAAACATACATTACGCGTTACATCTGGCAAAGATTGATATGTGAACGCCATCCTATCATGAAAAAATGAACAAAATATGTTCTAGGAGGAAGGAAACATGCACTTGATCAAACTATCGGATTCAAATGGACAGATACGTCTGGATTTCTCGGGATGTAATCTGAAATGTCCCTACTGCATCCACATACGACAGCCATCCAAAGAGCATTCCATGGAAGAGATCGTGGAACTGGCTAAGAACTCAGACTCTATGAACGTCTTTTTAGGAGGTGCAGAACCCACACTGCAGAAAGAACTGGCACCTCTGATGGAAGCTCTGCACGATCTTGGAAAACATATTATTCTCAAGTCTGATGGCATGATGCCCGAGGTGCTCCAGGAAGCCCTCCCCATTGTTGATGGTTTCGTTCTGGAATTGAAATGCCCTCTGGATGATGTAGATGCCACCATGGAGCTTACCGGAGTATCAGAAAAGCGCGTCCACAAGTACATCGATATGCTCGAACGATCCCTGCAGATAGGCAAAAGTAAATGGTTGAGGATATGGATCCGCGTTATACCCGAATACGTGAACATGGATACAATGCCACGTATCACACCTTACCTTGAAGGAGCTACAGAGGTGATGTTCTACCAGTTCCTGAGCAACCCCACGTTTGATATCCCTTTCAAAGGTCACAGTTCACCGGTCCCTTCCTGGGATGAACTGGAAGAACTGGGGAAGCTTACCCTGGACACAGTGCCACGTGTGATACTGGTGGGAGAATGGGGGAAGGTCGTGCTGGAGAGATAAGATATCCGAAACCCCTTATTTCGTCTCCTTTTTTTGATTATACAGGTAAACCATTCTCAGGATCACCAGTAGGATACTGGTTAAAACACATATTGACCAGAATACAGAGCGATCCCTATCCCTTTTTTGAGAGGATGTGGATATATTTTCGAATGGAAGCTGCTGTATAGAGGATGTCATGTTGGTCTTGGTCTTCCCGACCAATTGTCCATAATTCATCTGTTCCCCACTTATTGCAAATGGTGAAAAACCTGGAGTTGCGGCCTCGAAGTAGATGTAGCTCTCATTCTTAGAAAGGATTGTGGTGGAAAGGGGCACCCACTCATCGTCGTGGTTGCGGTACAGGATTATTGTTGATATATCAATATCATTCTTTGTGACCCATGGTCGGTTGACCCTGAATCCTATGAAAGGATCCGCGATGTTGTCCTCACCAAAGGCAGCATTGCCGACCCAAATGTTAAAGTTGCGGTAGACGATTCCTGGGGCATCCTTGTTCACCAAGGTCGACGTGTTTTCCAGCACCTCGATGGTGGTAGAGATGCGTCCACTGTTCATTAAAGCGGAGAAGTTGATGTACTCAACATCATTTTCGTTCTCTTCAGTATCGAAAGCGTAACTGATCGTTCGGCCACCGATGATAATATTCGTCTGGGCGTCCTTGAAAACAATGTTTTCGTATGCTTCGCCGGAAGCGCCACCTCCCCCTCCGCCACCACTGCTACTGCTGCCACTGTCACCTGCTGGAAGAGTGGACACTGTCGCGGTAGCATTGCCCTTCACACTCCCGTTCGCAGCGGTCACCGTGGTCGTGCCGGCACTATGCGCAGTAAATAAACCGGTACCTACATCGATGGTCCCGACAGCGATATCGCTACTTGCCCAGTTCACCAATGCGTCAAAGGTATTATTGTACTGATCCAGGGTCTCAATTATGAAACTATGAGTATTGCCTACATACATGCTTGCGTTTGATACATTGATGGTGGTCACCACGCGTGCGTTCACGTTCACCTCCACACTGTCATTCACCGACCCATTTGCAGCCGTTACCATGGTATCCCCACTGGCCAGGGCCGAGAACACGCCGATGCTTGCATTGATCGTACCCACTGTGGTGTTGTTGCTGTTCCAGATCAGAGTGGTATCGAACGTATTGTTGAGTTGATCAAACGTATCGGCTGTGAAATTAAGGGCCTGACCATCGACCAGTGGGTCCGGGATCGCGGTGGTAATATTGATGGTGGTCAACACAAGTGCAGTCACGTTCACCTCCACACTGTCATTCACCGACCCATTTGCAGCCGTTACCGTGGTATTCCCACCGGCCAGGGCCGAGAACACGCCACTGCTTGCATTGATCGTACCCACTGTGGTGTTGCTGCTGTTCCATAACACAGTTGCGTTTATCGGATTGCCGATCTGGTCCAGAAGCTGTGCTGTGAAGTTGTAGGTATCGTTCACATAAACATTGGCATCAGTAATATTGATCACTGTCAGGACCGGATCATTGATGATACCAGATACCACGGTTGCGAAGGGTTGTGGTCCCTGTGGAATACTTGTACCGGTGATCGTTATGATATACCAGCCGGTGTCCGGTGTAGGGATATTGAGCTGTTCCACGTTGTTGATACTATCGTTGAGTCCATACTCAGTACCATTGGGTCCTGTGACCAGCAGGTCCAGGTCATTGACGAGATTGATCTGTGCACATACATCTGAAGGATAATCGGTCCATACGAGCGTGGCCTTGAATGACTGGGAACTATTGGTCACATAATATCGGGCCTCGACCGAATAATTGGTGGTCAGCTGAGAGGTATTGTCTGAATAATGGATACTTCGTGAGTTCGAAGGATACAGGGCCTCTTTCAGGTCCACCCTCCCCCATCCCTGTGAATGATCAGGAACATGGGCCACATCATCATTCCCGTACTGTCCCGGATACATGTCATGCGCACCATGGATCAATGTGGCCTTGACCAGAGCAGCTGAAGGAGTGATGTTCAGATCGTCCACATAGTGCTGGCGCACGAGTGCCGTAGCTCCTGCCGTGAGAGGTGTGGCCATGCTGGTCCCTCCCATATAGAGATAGTACTGATCATATATCCCCCATCCAGTTCCATTTGCATCGCTCGAACGGCTAGATATGAGGAATGTGCCAGGTGCTACCACATCGGGCTTGGTGCGTCCGTCATCGGTGGGACCTCTGCTGCTGAATGCCGCCATGCCCTCGATTTTGTTCGCCATGTAATCGCTATAGATTGGGTTTACAGGATAGTCGCCCGGCCATGA
>CAYRGB010000154.1:0-3596 GCA_964423715.1 uncultured Methanosarcinales archaeon
CTCCTCGCCCGGTCCCGCGCATCCTGATAACAGGACGGCTGAGGCCAGTATCAATATCAGTGTAAGGTACGATAGGTATCTGTTTCTACTTGATGGCATGGTTGTCCACTTCCTCATATTCGCTAAGTGTGATGATGGCTGTTATCTGTTGATAATAAAATGTAGGTAGCTACTTGCGTATATACTTGTCTTAAACTTCGAAACTGTTCGAACCTATCCAGCTGTGGTTCGTATCATATCCCGAGTTCAGCAAAAGGCATATACTGAATTATCCAATCATCCCGTAATGACTGGCAGTAAAGGGAGCAACAAGCCTACAACGGAAATGAGCGATGATGAACTTGAGACGCTGATGGTCAGGACAGCCAACAGCAGATCCGGTCAGATTACCGACGCAGCCCTGGGTGCGAGTCTGCACGACGATGCAGTGATGGTGGGATGCGGAAAGGAGGATCTGAGCAACAATCAAAAAGATTCCTGATTGAACCTACACAACCATCACACGATCAGCTTCTTCTTTATCAGGTTCACGGCCAGCACGGAAAGTATCAGGCAAACTGCAACCAGCCATGCCAGGTTGAACAGCAGGGATACATTCAGGATCCCGAAGGTCAGGGAACGTATGACGATCACCACATGCGTAAGGGGCAGGGCTGCCAGGGCGAAATACTGTATTGGCAAAGGCAACACATGTAAAGGGAAGAACGTGCCGCTGAACAGGAACATTGGCATGATGAACAACAGGATCGGATAGTTGATTGACATGATGTTGGGGGTAATAGATGCCACACACATACCAAGGGCTGCAAAGACAAGGCCAGCCAAGAAAGCAAATGGTATGATCAGCAGCGAATGGGGGAAGTCGGCCAGACCGAATAGTGCAATGACCGGCAGCATGATGGTGGCATTGATCATGCTGCGGGTGGCACCCCACAGTAATTCGCCTGCGATCACATCTTCGATCGTCAGGGGAGTTGCTATGATGGCATCGAAGGTCTTCTGGTAGTTCATGCGTACATACGAACCATAGCTGCACTCGAAAAATGAGGCATACATTACGGACACCGCAATTAGCGCCGGTGCGATGAACCTGGCGTAGGATACACCATCGATATCTTCGATGAACATGCCCAGCCCGAACCCCATGGCAAAAAGGTATAGCAGGGGCTCGATTAAAGGAGGCAGGAAGTTCAGTTTGACGTTTTTCATGAATATGTCCCTGTTCCGCTGCCAGACCCTGAGCGCCCGGAAACTGACGTTGGGAACCTTGAAATATAGACCGAGATTCATGATCTTACTCCCTCAACTTCCTGCCGGTAAGCTTCAGGAAGACATCCTCCAGTGTAGCAGAGCGTGCGGTGATTGTTGTGAGGTCGCATTCCGTTAGCAGATGATCGGTGATACGCTGTGGCTCATCTGTATATATCTGTACTGTATCACCCACGATCTCATAGCGTGCCTGCTGTCGGTCCAAACATGTGATGGCCTGGGGGTCGGCATGTGTCTCAACTATATCGGTGCCAATATATTTATGGATGATCTGGTCAGGGCTGCCCTCCACAAGTATCCTGCCGTGGTCCATGACCATCAGCCGGTCGCAAAGCTGGGCGGCCTCCTCCAGGTAATGCGTGGTGAGCACGATGGTGACCCCCTCCTTCTTTAGCCCCTTGAGCTTATCCCACATCAAATGGCGTGCCTGTGGATCCAACCCCACCGTGGGCTCGTCCAGCATCAGTAAACGGGGACGATTGATCAGTGCCCTGGCCAATATCAGGCGGCGTTTCATCCCGCCAGAGAGAGTTTCGGTCATGGTATCCTTCTTCTTTGTAAGCTGGGCGAAGTCCAGCAACTCATCCACCTTTTCCCTGGCATCAGCCTCAGGAATATCGAAGAAACGGGAGAACACAAGCAGGTTCTCATATACCGTAAAATCCGGATCCAGATTGTTCTCCTGCGGCACCACACCCATCTTTGCCTTGATCTGCCTCTGATGAGTACTCACGTCCATCCCAAAGACTTCCAGCTTTCCAGCAGTCGTCGGGGACACGCACTGTACCATCCGCAAAGTGGTGGTCTTGCCGGCACCGTTTGGACCCAGGAATCCGAATATCTCCCCTTCCTCTATGGTAAAACTCACACCATCCACAGCCGCAAATTCACCAAAATGCTTCTGCAGACCCTCAGCCACAATAATTTTAACGATAAATGATCACCAGCCTCACTATTCATATAGGCTCTATGTTTTCTGGAGATATAAAAAGTATGGTGGAACACGTTCTTTTGATATTATAGTTAACACACATTGATTACACTCTTCTTGTTGAAGATTGGACAAGGAAGAAATTAAAATATAGGTCAGTAGTGAATTGCCCGATGTAAGCAAATGATGGATATGAATAGTAGGAAATACGGAGTATCTGTTGCAATAAATCCATTACTTCTTCGTATGATCTCCGGTAAAGAGATTTCGTATGTTTTCGCTTTTTGTTTTTTTCAAAAAAGAATATAATTTGTTTATTAAAAATGGATTCGAGGTACGCAGACATTTTTTCCCCAAATATTTAGAAGCCATATGTATTCACTCCCTGATGAGTTCGAAGGTAAATAATATTTAAATATCGGAAACAAAACTAACCAACATTAGTGAAGTATATCAACTATTTATGTTCTTTACCAATTGTATTCTTTCAATCCTATTTTCCTATAATCCAGACATTAATTCAGTAAAACCGTAACTTTTGTAAAAATCAATTACATAATCTGCATCTTTGTTAACTTCTAGCCATATGATGATGGGGCCGCTGAGATTTGAACTCAAGTCGCAAGACCCCCAGCCTTGCAGGATGGACCAGGCTACCCTACGGCCCCACTGTGTCGGAATATAGTATACGCTTTCCCTATATCATTCTTTCTGATGGACCATCTCAGTACGGGATCGCTCCCACGCCTGATAGGCATCCACGATCTCCTGGCCTTCCAGGAATACAAGGTTGCGGAGTTGGGCATACGTCCTGGCATCTTCTCTGGACAGGGCAGCGCCGGTGTGGTCGTCCAGCATCTCGCAGACCACCATGGCAGGGGTGATACCGGCTATCCTCGCAATGGCAATGGAGAGCTCGGTCTGCCCACGGCGCTCATCCACAAGCCTATCGGCAGCGCGTAGCAGGGCCACGTGGCCAGGTGTGCGGAACTCGGCACCGAAATCAACATCATCTCCAGCCAATGTGCCCTCCACGATCTCGCCCAGTTTATTGATCGTCAGGGCCCGATCATTGTCCGGTATGCCGGTACGGGTGTCACGATGGTTGACCCAGATGGAAAAGGAGGAGTGGTTGTCATAAGCAAGATCACCCCCCTGTTCCACAATGGAACCCAGGGAAGGGTTGTCGTCTGTTGCGGTGCGGATCACATCAGCGATCAGCGGCAACCCCAGCTTTGCGGAGGCGTCACCGTCCAGGGCCACACAGATCAGACCGCCGCCGTCCCTGCGCATCCAACGAACATCATCCGGGGAGACTGCAGTAGCGGGAATGACAAAATCCGTCTCTCCCTCACGACTATCCGAATCATAGATAAAGAACATCTCACCCTTCTGT
>CAYRGB010000155.1:0-3594 GCA_964423715.1 uncultured Methanosarcinales archaeon
TAAAATCGACACCAGGCAACTACGTTGAAGGATATGAGATGACAAAGGAATCCACATCAAGTGAATCCTCATCGTCCTCATCCTTCTCCGGTGCTGATATTGTGGGATCGATACTGGCGCTGGCGGCTGTCGGTGCAATGTATGCCGGATTCAGGAGGCGGAGGAACTAAAGCAGGACGCATGATATACGTATGGTTCAGTGGCACTTACATGTCCAAAGTGCTACATATTTTTTTATTTTGTTGAAACATAGACCCCATACCGAATCAGTTGTGTCAACCCAATATGTCGGAGAGACCTTTTTCCAAATACGGATACATCGATCCTGTATACCCGTGTGTGTGATCTGATACGTTGTACATTGCTTTTGGTTCACCGACTCTCATGAAGGTTGCCAGGGCTGCATCGTATTCGATGATCGTATCATTGAAGGAATGGATCATCACTGTCCTGCGCGGGGATATTTTTCCTATGTATGTGTCCGGATCGATGGAGCAGTAGAACTCGTAGCCCGCTGTATCCGCAACCATTCCCGGATCGATGGAACTGGTGCCATATCCACAGGTACTGACGGTGATCACACCCCGGATCGAGGGGTCGATCGCGGTCGCGATGATCGCAAACCTGCCACCGTTGCTGAAACCCATGATCGCGATCCGCTCCTCATCAATGGCTGGCTGGTCTCGCAGCACGTCCACGGCTTTCAGGACGTCATGGACCATCATGTATTCCACCGGTTCGCCGCCTGCTCGGAAAATCTCAAGGTCATGTTGTGGATCGATCCCGCCAAGGTTTCGCTGGTCCAGGGTGAGGGATGCATATCCCATGGATGCCAGCATTGCGGCAAAATCCTGCTTATCTTCCTTTGTGACATCTGCACCCGGGAGGATGACGATCCCAGGCACGTTTTCCTCGATCTGCGGGAGCGTGAGGATGGACAGAATATCTGTACCACGGCTAGTGAATGTTACCAGATGGGAGGAAGGGGTACTGTCGGTGTCATTGTTGGTGGTACCGGTGTTTTTGGTGGCATTGTTGGTATTATTGATATCGATGTCATGGATCGTATAGTCGATGTCTCCCATTTGGGAATAATCCAGTGTTCCGTCATCGGACAGCGACCATGTTGTTTCACTGGTGGTGTCATGGATGATCCCCCAGCCTCCTGCGAGTATCAGGAAAAGGCCGATGACCAAAGTAATTTTTCGTATTGTATTGTGTGTTGTATTCCGATCGACCATTTCAGCACCCTCATACCATACCCATTAGATCTCTATCAATTCATAATCAATGCTACCAAACCCGATCTCCTCACCATAATGAATCTGCACTTCTCCCCTGGTATGTTCGCTCGCACCCCGGAATTTATCCTCGCCTGGTCGAAAGTTGGCCTGAAGCTTTGAGCCTCTGATTCCTTGCTGACGGTTGACCAGATCGTAGCTTGCGTGGTCAATGGCCACCGGGTCTTTTGATGCGAGGATCCCTATGTCCGGAACGATCGCATTATCGCTCCAGGGAACACAGTCACAATCCGGTGTGATGTTCATCAGGAAGTTCATGTATCCCACACGTCCCCTTTTTCCGCTCACAGCACCCAGTGCATATTCCGTTATCATTTCCAGGAATGGTCCGACATCACGGTCCCAGTTGAACCCGATGGCATCAGTTGGGCAGACGGTCATGCACTCGCCACAGCCGATGCATTGGTCATGGTCGATGATGGATATGTCATCCTGCAAGGTAATGGCAGAGCAGGGGCATGCGTGCTCACATGAGCCGCATCCGGTGCATTTCCGGCTATTGACCAGCGGCTGCAGACCCTTATGCTGGTCCATCTTACCTGCAATGGATGCGCATCCCATGGCAAGGTTCTTGATCGCACCACCGAATCCGGCAAGTTCATGGCCTTTAAAATGGGACAGTACGATCATGCTGGAAGAGTCCAGGATATCACCGGCGATCTTCAACGTATCGAAATGCCTGCCATTGCTCGTTACCTCGCGGTAGTTGGCACCACACATGCCATCAGCGATTACAAGAGGTGCGCGGGTCACCGCATATCCAAATCCATGTTCGATGGCGGTTGTCAGGTGGTCCACGCTGTTGTGCCGGCCACCGGAGTACAGGGTGTTTGTATCGGTAAGGAACGGATGTGCTCCGGCAGAGTGGATCTTTTCCACCACCTGCCTCACATGCACAGGGCTGATGAACGAGTCATTGCCACGCTCTCCAAAATGAAGTTTGATGGCTGTCAGGTCATCTTCATGGATCACATCCCCCAGGCCTGCGGCGTCGAACAGTCGCTTGATTTTGCTGAGAGTGTTCTCACAGTTCCCGCTGACCTTCAGGCGTGCAAAATAGACTTTGCTTGACATGGATCTTATTTTCGTTGAGTATACTTATAACCTTAACTATGTTTTTTGGAATGTCTTGATGCTTCAAATGGTGTTGGATCTGTTTTTACAGCATATGTTGTGCATGAGCTGGTGCTAGGATGGATTCAGTGTTCCTGAAAAAAGAGTTGCTTTTTAAAGCTAAAAGCCAATTTCAGTACTTCACTAATTTTAAACGCTAGCCTATGACGTTTTTCGATACATTTGTATGTGTTGAAAAACCGCCATATGTTCTCCAGATATTCAAATAATCCCAATATTAATTTAAAGTCAAAGGGATTGTGTTGACATTGTATTGCAATCTCTTGTAGATCACGTTGACATCACGATCAATGGTTCACTTTTTTCAGGAGATCTGGTATCAAACTGTAATCTATGGCAAATTTATATTTTTTGCTTGGTTTAATGCTCTTGATGCACTCTTGAGAGAGGATCTGTTCATTTGTCCGAATTAATCCATCCATGTCAGGTTTGTAAAGATGGTGCCGTATCGACGTTTGTTGATGAACACCAAAGGATCATTGGAGTAGTAAACAGTGAGGAAATAAACAGAGTGGTAGGGTCTTATTGAACTGTAATGACTTGAAGATATGACCAACCATTAAAATATGTCTTAAACAATATGGTTAATGGAAGACCGGTAAATCCATAAGATCCTACAATACCCAACGAAGAGATATGTTCAGATGAACGATCCAACAGAAGAGGAAAAATTAAGCTACACTGCTGAATTTATCCTGTCAAAGAGATACTACAAAAAAGGTGAGGATTGGAAGAGATTATGTGAGAGGGTAGCCGCTTCTATCGGGGAGGATGACGGACAGGTCGAAGAGTTTTTCAACCTGCTCTATCACAGGATCATGATCCCCAACAGTCCGACCCTGGCTAACGCGGGCACACAGTCTGGTCAACTGGCAGCATGCTTCATACTTCCTCTTGAAGACGATCTCGATTCGATAATGGGCAGCATAAGGAATACGGCCATTGTCCACAGGTCAGGAGGCGGGACGGGGTTTGATTTTTCCAATATCCGACCGTCAACCTCTCCATCTCTTTCATCCAATGATATTTTGTCAAGTCCGATCTCAATAATAAAACTTATAAATGATACTACTGGAAAGATAAAAATGGAGGGCATACGATGTGGTGCAAACATGGGTACCCTCCGTGTAGATCATCCCGATATCATACGTTTTATACA
>CAYRGB010000156.1:0-3590 GCA_964423715.1 uncultured Methanosarcinales archaeon
CCGGATCCAGCCCTCCTGCAACCATTACAGGAACATCTACTCCCTTAACGATCTCCTCACTGATCGCCCAGTCGTGGGTAAGGCCACTGCCCCCTACCTTAGAAACAGTCGAGGTGTCCAGCAGAATGCCATCTACCAGTTGATCGTCTACCAGTTCACCTACCTGCGATATGAGCTGCTCCACCATAAATTCCATGTCCAACGGGATAGAGAATGTGCGGACGATATCAACATCAGTGTTCTCGCGTATGATGTTCAACCCGGCGGCATCGAGCCGATTATGGATCTGGACAATGCTGGGCCGTGTCGCTTCGATCATCTCCACGGCCTGCTCACCGGATCCTGGCATGATGACCAGCACCGGATCCACGAACATCGGGACCTGCGAGACCAAACGAGCGGCCGTCGCGATGTCGAGTTTGCGCGGAGTGTCCACCGGCACCTCGGTGATGAAACCAACAGCATCTGCCCCGTACCGCACAGCCAGTCCGATATCCTCTGCGCTGCGCATTCCGCAGATCTTTACACGTGTCACTTGGCGCATTGTAGGCTCCGGGAGTATTCATACAAACTTTCTGAACTCGTTGAGCTTTCCCAGTGCCCTACCACTATCGATCGTCTCCTCTGCCAGAGGGATGGCATCCTTTAGGGACCCTGCCAATCCGGCAACATAGAGAGCAGCTGCTGCGTTGATCACAATGATATCACGTTTTGGTCCCTTCTCTCCTTTCAGGACATAGATGATGTCACTGGCATTCTCCTGTGGTGTACCTCCCACAATATCATTGGCTGTGGCCCGCTTGATGCCCAGCTCTTCCGGTGTCAGAGTATATGTCCTCACAAAACCGTCCTTGAGCTCTGCGACATAGGTCTCGGAGAGGGTCGATATCTCGTCCATGCCATCTCCATGCACGACCAGGGCACGTTTCTTACCCAGCTTCTTAAGCACCTGAGCAAAGGGTTCACACAGGTCCCTGTCAAATACACCTACAACCTGTACATCTGCATTAGCTGGATTCGTAAGGGGACCCAGCATGTTGAAAACAGTCCTGACGCCGATCTCCTTTCGAGGTCCTGCAACCCTCTTCATCGCAGGATGGAACACGGGTGCCAGCATAAATCCGATACCGATATCTTCGATGGACCGTCTGACATCATCAGGCTGCAGATCGATACGTATACCAAGCTCTTTTAACACATCTGCACTGCCGGACAGTGAGGTGATGGCATAGTTGCCGTGCTTTGCTAAAGTCACACCTGCTGCTGCCGTAATGATCGCTGCTGCTGTCGAGACATTGATGGTGTTGTGCTGGTCACCTCCCGTGCCCACGATGTCAACCACCGTTCCTGATACCTGTGGAGAGATCATATTTGCGACACCTTTCATGCCTTTTACGAACCCTGTGATCTCATCAGCGGTCTCACCTTTCATTTTCAACGCCATCAAGAACGCACCGATCTGGGCATCTGTGGCCTCATTGAAGATCTTGTAGATCGCCTTTTCGGCCTCTGATATTGTGAGATCCTCGTTGTTAGCTACTTTCTGGATACATCGTTTCATTGCACACACCCCACATGAGGATTAATGTATAATATTGTACATTAATGTATTGTTGAGTGCAATGTATATAAATGTTGTGCCGGATATTCAGAGAATACGCATGTTCTGTGTATTTTACACAGTGTTGGAATTGATCGTCCGGATTGCAGACATAACAAACAAAAGGTATGAGGAAATATAGGATAGTGCAGAACACTTATAAAAAAAGTGAATGGTGGTATAAAATCAGAGAAGGGATCAATTGTCGTCCCTTCGATTAAAGATGAAAGCCAGACCCAGTATTGCTGCGATAGGCAGGGCAACTGTTGGGAATTCCGGGATCTCGTGTCCATTTTCATTGGTCAACCATACACTGTCATCACTACCATCGTCCGCACTACGTACCCTGACATGTACGGCCATAGAATGACCCTTGTCGTTCAATGGGATTGCCTCTCCGAATCCCCCGTCCAGTGTGATCACAACTGGACCAGCCGTTCGGTAGCTGTTGGATTCCATCGTACATTCAGTATAGAATCGTCCAAAATTGGCTACATTGTGCCCATTTGGAGTCTTTATGTCAAATCCCCAGGCTGCAGGATAGTTGCGTTCATCTATAATGGATACCACATCCTTATCCAGATGGTAGTAGATCTTATCGATCGCCGGGTCTACGAAAGTATCATTCCGTACACATTCCACTGAAATGTTTTGTCCATCCAATGTAACTCCAACATCCATCAGACCTATGAAATGAGCACTCCCATCATTCGGTACAGTAAGGTTCAATGTTGACCCTGCTGACGCAGTACCCCCAAAAACGAATAGGGACGTTACAACTACCATTAGAATAAAGTTATATATTTTCATATGTCATACCACCTTGTAATATTGATCGCTAGGCCACCATGCCTTATTACAATATATATATACAAGCTGATATAAAAGGTTGTCCATACTGACATTATCAAATTGAGATTATCAAATCAGGTCATAATTCCTCCCATTCTGATTTGATGATATTTTCCTTCACACATAATTTCAGTACTTCGCTAATTTTAACGTCATCATGAATAATATCTTTCGATAGTAATATATATGATATATACGGTAAAAACGCCGTCATATGTCATTTTTATCAACCAATTCCATAAACATACCTAAAGTCGAATTAAGATCAAAAGAGAACTTATTGACACCGTCCTAAAACCACTTATAAACAACATCAAAACCAATATCAATGGTTCCCTTACCTGTAAAGATCTTTTTTGTACTCAGTATGTATGGCAGTAGAATAAGGGTTCAGTTCATTCTATTTCAAAACACTATCAAAAGGTTGCATGTGAAACGTCAATACGATACCATTTCTAAAACTGGATATCGAGGAACTTATTCGGTCAAATGAACAGATTTTCCTTCAAAGACCTCTTTAAACCCTGAAAAAAGAGAAGAAATATGAATTCACTATCGATTTTACCAATGATCCATATCATGGAATTCGGTAAATTTATTCTTTTAATAAAGGATTGGCTGAGGAAAAAGTTAAGGATTCAGTTGGTGATGGGGTGTTTGAGGTAAGATAATGGGAGTAAGAACAAAATGAAGACAAAATTAGAGAACTACTTACTACTATTCCATCAAACATCCCCTCCCCCGCCCATCCGCAACTACAAATATATACCATCAGCATAATCTACACTCCTCATGTCATCAATATTCGAGATCACCCAGAAAGATGCGGCAGGGCGCATCGGGAAACTGACAACGGCTCACGGTGTGGTGGAAACCCCTACTGTGATGCCCGTCATCAATCCTAATATACAGGTCATTAAGCCTTCCGAGATGTATGATTTCGGGGCACAGATGATCATCACCAATTCATATATCATCTCCCGCAGGGATGAACTTCGGGAGGCTGCATTGCGGGACGGCCTGCACTCGCTCCTTGACTTCGATGGACCCATTATGACGGATTCGGGATCGTTCCAGTTATCCGTCTATGGTGACATCGAGGTGACCAACCAGCAGATCATAGAGTTCCAGCAGGCCA
>CAYRGB010000157.1:0-3574 GCA_964423715.1 uncultured Methanosarcinales archaeon
GAAATATCAGACACATATATATGAATGGAAACTCTATTATAGGTAATTGTTGTTATCACCTGTGTAAATACTGATAGGAGAACATGAAGAGCATGCAAATGGCACCACAAATGGGTTATGATAGAGCTATTACTGTTTTTAGTCCCGATGGAAGGCTATTCCAGGTAGAGTATGCAAGAGAAGCTGTCAAGAGGGGTACGACAGCCGCTGGAATAAAAGCTACGGACGGAGTGGTACTGCTGGTAGATAAAAGAATCACTACCAGTTTGATAGAGGCAGAATCTATCGAGAAGATCTTCCAGATAGATGAACATATTGGTGTTGCAACATCGGGTCTTGTTGCGGATGCGCGTGCCCTTGTGGATCGGGCGAGAGTAGAAGCACAGATCAATATGGTTTCGTATGACGAACTGATAGGAGTTGATGTGCTCGCCAAGAAGATATGCGATCACAAACAGACATACACCCAGTATGGTGGTGTGCGTCCATATGGAACAGCCCTTTTGATCGCTGGTGTTGATGATGAACGATCACGTTTGTTCGAGACGGATCCAAGTGGTGCGCTGTTGGAATATAAAGCAACGGCGATCGGGGCAGGTAGGAATGTATTTATGGAAATGTTCGAGGAGAAATACCAAGATGATATGAACCTGGATGATGCTATCCTGCTTGGTGTGGAAGCTCTTTATCAGGCATCGGACATGAAACTGGATGCATCAACGCTTGAGATCGGGGTCGTCACAATTAAGGACAAGACGTTTAGAAAGTGTTCCGAGGAAGAGGTTACCACCTATGTGGAACGCGTCCTTGAGACCCATAAAGTGGATGAACAGGACGAAGGAGACAAATCAGAATAATATCCTGGTAGCAGGGTATATTTTCAGGGAAAGGGTGTTCATGGATGGTATCTCTTGATGAAGCTTTGGTAGCAAGATTAAAGAAAGGAAGTAAACATTTCGAAGTTCTTGTGGACCCGGATGGTGCTCTTGCATACAGAATGGGAGAGGATATAAAACTGGAGGACATTCTTGCAGTGGAATCGATATTTGAAGATGCAAAGAAGGGCGAGCATGCTGCAGAATCCGATATTAGGAGTAAGTTCGATACGGATGATGTGTTCGAGATTGCAGCATTGATCATAAAACACGGTGAACTCCAGCTCACACAGCAACAGCGAAAATACATCCTGGAAGAGAAAAAAAGGCAGATCATAGCGACCATTGCAAAAAATGCGATCAATCCCCAAACAAAGACACCACATCCTCCAACACGTATAGAACATGCCATGGAAGAGGCAAAGGTGCATATCGATCCTTTGAAATCTGTGGATGAGCAGGTGACCATTGTGATGAAAGCAATACGCCCGATCATCCCTATCCGTTTCGAGGAGGTAGATATCGAGGTCAAGGTGCCGCCAGAATATGCTGGAAAGTCCTATGGTGACATCGCGAAGTTTGGTACAATGATGAAAGATTCCTGGGATAATGATGGTTCTTGGGTAGCGGTCATCAGGATGCCAGCTGGAATACAGAATGATTTTTATGGTCTTGTGAATCGCCTGACGAAGGGAGATGCCCAGACCAAAATTCTATGAAGGCGGCTGAAAGATGGATCACAATATAGTTATTCCGGGACAGTTGCTTTCGGAAGATGTGAAGAGTGCAGGTCATGGGACCTATGTGAAGAATGACAAGGTCTATTCCTTGTACTATGGTATTGCAAATTTGAAGGACAGGACTTATGTTGTTCCATTTTCAGGCAAGTACATTCCTTCACGAAAGGACTATCTGATCGGAGTTGTGATACAACTTACATCTTCAAACTGGATATTCGATATCAGATCCCCCTATGATGGTCTGCTTCATGTGTCCGAATATCCGAAACGTGTGGATTCTTCTGAAATGAAGTGTATCATGGACATCGGAGATTGTGCGATCCTCCGTGTCAAGGATGTGAGCAAATCCATGAGGACTGATGTTACTATGCGTGAGCGTGGACTAAAGCCTTTAAAGAACGGGCGCCTGATCGAGATATTGCCAACCAAGGTCCCACGGGTCATTGGACACAATGGATCCATGGTCAGTATACTGAAGAAGGAGTCCAATTGTGACATGTTCGTTGGGCAGAATGGCAGGATATGGATACACGGTAAGGATAGTGATATGGATCGCCTAACCGAAGCGATCGACCTGATAGAGCGTGATGCACATACGTCGGGCCTTACTGAGAAGGTACAGAGGTTTTTGAGTAATGATCCGGTTGTAGAGGATGATATCGTATCTGGTTCGGATGAGTCCGATGATCAGGAATCAGATGTTTCGTCTGAGGATAATAACGACATTATACACGAGGAAACCCGCAGGAAGGTCGATGCACTTCTGGATGAAGCAGAAGAGGTATGAGGATCTTTGCTGTTCGAGGGATTTTTAAAATAAATTTGGAGAATATATGATGAGTGATAAACCGGAGTATTTTATCGATGAGAACGGCCTGCGCCTTGATGGCAGGCGTGCAGATGAGATCAGGCCGATGACGATAGAAATGGGTGTGCTTTCCAGAGCGGATGGTTCCTGTTATATTGAATGGGGTGGCAATAAGGTGATCGCAGCCGTATATGGTCCGCGAGAACTGCACCCCCGCAGATTGCAGCGTCCAAGCGAGGTGCTTGTACGATACAGGTATAATATGGCTGCGTTCTCTGTGGAGGACAGGATCCGCCCGGGTCCAAACAGGAGGAGCACGGAAATATCAAAGGTCAGCGGCGAGGCATTCGAACCTGTGGTCATGACCCAGTACTATCCCGGCGCTGTTATTGATGTATTTGCCGAGGTCCTGCAAGCGGATGCAGGGACTAGGACCGCAGCGATCAATGCGGCCACACTTGCACTTGCAGATGCCGGGATCCCAATGAAGGGACTGGTGGCGGCATGTGCAGTGGGTAAGGTCGATGGGCAACTGGTACTTGACCTTAATCAGCCCGAGGATAACTATGGGGACGCGGATCTTCCTGTGGCTATGACCCAGGACGGTAACATCACATTGCTTCAGATGGATGGCAACCTGACCCATGAGGAGTTTATCACGGCAATGGGAATGGTCAAGAAAGGTTGTGACCAGATATTTGAACTTCAGCGAAAGACCCTGATATCCAGGTTCGGTTCTGAGAATGATACAGGCGTATTGAAGGGATCCGGGGAAACTGAACAGAAAGAAGAACCTAAGGACGGGTCTGAGGGTGAAGGATCTTCAGAGAAAACCGATGTTTCTGATACTGGTGACGATGCTGAGGACGTGGAGAATGATGCCAGTGAGATGTTCAAGGAAGATGTCGTAGATTTTGACGAACAACAGGAATCTGGACCGAGCGAGGAAAGTGAGGCTTCTGACAAGGATGTAACGGGTGAGGAAGATGAGCAGTGAAGTAATTTCAAGACTTAAGAAAGATTATATTTATAACCTGATGCTCAAGGGCCAGCGCGAGGATGGCCGCCAGTTTGATGAAGCACGTGATATTGTCATTAAGACGAATGTTGTCGATAAGGCAGAAGGTTCTGCAGACGTGCAGATCGGTGAT
>CAYRGB010000158.1:0-3568 GCA_964423715.1 uncultured Methanosarcinales archaeon
TCTTTATATTTTCATCGACTGTCATTCATGACCCCAAAACTTTTTTACTCATTATACGATGCATGTGATATGGATTAAATGTAATGAATTTGATATAAAATGTTCGTTTGATCAAGCATTCTGCTTCATGTAATGGAAAGTACTCTTAGAGAAACTGTAGGATAAATCCATTTTAGACCACTTTCTCAATGTAATTACTTACCAATAATATCCACAATGTGTCCATTATCATCGTTTTTACATGATATATTAATTACGTGTGTTTTGATTTTGCTACTTTTCCGACAGTCTCATTTCTATTTCATTCCATGCGTTCACTATCACCAAAAAAAGAAGGAAAACGTGTGTAAACCAGCGACTCGCCCTTCGTACAACCCATAACGCACCACTTACACAAGATATAATTCATATTATTACCAACATCACGGATCTCCAGGCCGATGGGACAGATGGTACGCCAGGCAAGGGCTTCTACGATGGCCAACCCAACCCAACTCTCAGATAAAGTACAGTATCACAGGCAACAATATCACCCCCATGGCATGTGTTCGTCTGATCTTCATGAACGGTGCGAACATGCCGATGGGAATGGCAATGAGAAAGACCAGCAGTCCGAAGACGCCGGTAAATGCAAGTACCATCAGGGCAAGACCCACAACCACGCCGATGCAGAGGCTTGAATAGTTGATCCTTGACAGCAGGTGGTGAATATTGTTGCCGATGGCAACGGTGGAGAAATAGGACAACAGAGCAGCGACCAGGATCACAAGCAACAGCAGGATGATCATTGAAGTGTCGAAGGATGCTGCATCCACGAGCTTGTCGACGGCCACCATGGCCCCACTGCGGGTCTTGCCAATAGCGGCCAAGGCGAAGAGACCGAAGATCGCATTGGACGTGTTGACACCGGATACCGACACGATGAACTCCTTGGAACTGTTCATTTGTTCCTCATCGTCATCGTCACCATATCCTCTGTTGTCATGCAGGCCGTCCGTCGTATCGAAGTTGCTTCTGATGAACAACCTTGCAAGGACAGTGGCGATGGAGGATGATATACCTGGCAACCAGGCCACAACAGAACCGGCGGCGCTGCCTGTGATTATTCCTCGTACGATCCGCCGGGATGATAGTTCCATTCTTGAGATGTTATTGTCCGGGATGTGTGAGCCTGAGAACAGGCTGATCACCAGCTGGGAAGCCCCGAACAGGCCGCTGAGCAATGGGAGGAGAATGGAAGCAGACCCGAGATCGATGAATGGTTCCATAAGATATTCTGTCCGGAATGCGAACACCCCCAGCAGACCGCTGATTATGAACAGGATCAGGGCATAGAACTTGTACCGGTAGTGTGCCAGTGATCCCTGCCCGATGACGTGTTCGCCTGTTTCAGTGATGATCATAAGTAACGATATGCTTAGGAGGATCCAGCCCATATATTCCTGCATGATAGGGTAAGCACGGCTGAATGCGGTGACAAGAGGGATAGCAAGGATTAGGGAGAACGCGACCGACCCTGCGCTACCGATGGCAGATAGGCGGATGGCTTCGGCCCCATAACCATCGAGAAGGAGCCGATGGCCCGGGAGAACTGCCAGTGCCATGTCATCGTTCGGGGCACCCAGGAACACGGCTGGAATTATGTCATGGAAGGTGTGAGTGATGGAATTTGACAGGATCACCACTACGGCGTACATGGGTGAGATCCCATATTCGCCCAGTATGGGAGAAAGTGCGACCAGCATAAGAGCGAAATTATTGGTATGGATGCCCGGTATCAGACCAGAGACGATGCCGAGAAGGTATCCCGCCAGAATGGAGAGTATAAGCATTGGGATTGAGATATCTTCGATCATGAACATTCCTGTCTGGTCCAGTGGTTGAGAGATTGGAGGGAAGAGCGAGCAGTCTCATATATCATACAAATGCCATCCATCTATATTTTCATAGATGATAGAATTATTTTGATATATATTTTGCGGAATTTTCAGATCGTGAATGTGGATGGGTGGGGGAAATAAATGGATATATTCTCATTTTTGCACGTTGCGATAAGTCATATATAGGAAGTTGTCTTTTGTTTGAGAGGGAAGACTGTCCATGAGCATAAAATGCATGAAATGCAATAGGGATGCCATATTTTTCCAAAAATATTCGGGAATGCATCTATGCAGGAAACATTTCATTGAAGATGTCGAGCGAAAGGTCAAGCTCACAATACGCAAAAATTTCAGGATTGGAAAGAATGAGACTATAGCGGTTGCTTTGAGTGGAGGCAAGGACAGTTCTGTTGTACTGCATATTCTTCATAAGATCTTTCACCAGAGGCGTGACCTTGAGATCGTTGCGATCAGCATTGATGAGGGAATATGCGGTTATCGCGAACATAACATCGAACATGCGAAAGCACTGGCTCATGAACTGGGTGTCAGGCATATCATCCGTTCCTTCAGGGATGAGTATGATACAACAATGGATGAACTGGCAGCCAGGGATCGGGTCAATGGAACCTGTAGTTATTGCGGTGTCCTGCGCAAGTCCCTCTTAAACAAGATCGCGTTGGAGCTCGGTGCCACCAAACTTGTCACCGGACACAATCTGGACGATGAAGCACAGACCATACTTATGAACCATCTGGGTGGCGACGTGGAACGTATGATACGTATTGCACCTCTCCGGGCACTGGAAGGACTGGTATTACGGGCCAAACCCCTTCGAAATGTCCCTGAAAAGGAGGTTGCTCTCTATGCGCTGTTAAATAACATGTTGGTTGAATTCGGAAGATGTCCATATTCCCATGAAGCCCTCAGGGGAGAGGTGCGCGAGATGCTAAACAATTTTGAGGTCAGGCATCCTGGAACAAAATATTCCCTGGTGCGTGGTTTTGATAAGATGGTCAATGTACTTGCAAGAGGGTATCCTCAGGTCACTCTTTCAAAATGTAGTGTGTGTGGCGAAGCATGTACCGGAGATCTCTGTCAGGCATGCAGATTGCTCGGCAGGGGCTAAAGGCGTTTCAGGGATAGTTCAGCAGATCATCGATATTGTATAGTTCTTTTCCCGTCCGGTTCAGGTACAGGCGAGTCCACCAGATAGCTGTCAGGGGTTGGATCACTGCAAAAGAGATAATCAGGTCTGCAAATGTCCAGAATGTCTCGAAGAACTCGATCGAACTCATCATCTCCCCAATCACGCTGGTAATCACTGAAAGTGATATCAGGACCAGCCACATCATAATAACATCCAGTTTGTTGTCCATCAGGCAACGAAAACCATTCTCTATTGCACTGATAGGATCAAGCCTGTCAACCACAAGGGAATATTCCACGAAAGTAAAGGCAATACTTGCGATGATAGCATATAGCGCCCACACCAGCAGGCCAAATACCAACAGGATGGTATTCGTGATCGATCCTTTCGGATTCGACATGAGTGTTTGGATATCCCCCACCGCAAGGATACCCGGTACGATGAATATGACGCCGGAGAGGACGATCAGGGATATGAGGATCTTTACCAGCAAAAGGTTGATCATATTTTCCCTGGCCGACCGGAACATGTCATTCAG
>CAYRGB010000159.1:0-3555 GCA_964423715.1 uncultured Methanosarcinales archaeon
TGGGGAAAATGGTCACCTTGCTGCCTGAACCATGCGACCAGTGGAAGACTTCGTGTTCGCTGGAACATGTATCCCAGCAATAGTCCGATCAGTGCGGTGTAGAGCATCTCATACGGTGTGCCATATCCGGAGTGCATGATGCCGAAAAGTGCGCTGGCTATGATCAGGCTGCCCCACCTACCACTGACGATCTCAAGTCTGGTCTGGAGCACGGAGCGAAAGATCAGCTCTTCCACAGTTCCTACGAAGAGGAGCATGACCAGTGTGAGCTTTAGCAGGTTGATCCCTGAAAGATCGGCTATCAGGTAACCCGGATGGATCGTAAAGTGTTCTCCGACGGCGACCAGGAGGCCTACTGCCAGGGAGATCGGTATGTATATCCATATCCTGTTTAGGGTCAGTCCCAGCTGGGCAGGGGTGAAGTGCTGGCCCATTGCGATCAGGACGATTGGTATGATCATTGGAGTGTAGATGAAAATGAACTGGTACAGTGTGAGCTCGAAGAAGACAGGCATGGAAACATTCACCAGTCGCAGCAGCGGCAGGAGCATGAGGGCTTGGAGGGTCGGCAGCACCCGTGCCTGACAGGCGCTTCCTTCCTCATCATCGCCACTGAGCCATATGGTGGAAAGTGTGATGTTCACCAGGGTGATCACGTGTACCCAGACGGAGATGTATATGTCTCCCGTGAAGAAACACCACTCTGCGACCACTATCATCAGGATGGGTATTGCAAGGACCAGCTTCTCGCGCAGGTCGGGGTGCATGCCAGCAATGAGGTAACCTGACCTCTCATTGTCTTCGGTCTCAGCTGCCACTGGCACCCTCCGACACGTTGATCCAAAGATGCAGGTCGCGGTAGGGATGGGTCTGGTTCTCTTCCTTGAAAAGCAGGAACTGGAGTTTCATATCATCTCCCACGGATGTGGGCGTGAATGTGACATCATGTTCCCAGGTCTCATTGTGCGCCAGCCGCAGGCTACGTAGCCCGTCATCGATAGGCAGCGAGTTATTGTTGAGCTGTATATCCAGGGTATAGTTGATCGGGGCATACTCGTGGTTGACCACTCCCACGATCACGGTTCCGCTGTCGCCATTTAGGTATGTGGTCGGATAGTCGTCCGCCATGCCCTCGGGGCCCAGGATGTAGAACTCTGTGAACTTTTCTCCTTCCTTGGGGGTGACGACCACATAGACTAACGTGACCACAGAGGCCAGTATGGAGAGGACCAGTAGTATGGTGAGTGCTCGGTCCAGCCGCCCCTTCGGGGCTGTTACCAGTTCCTCCTTCGCCGAATCGAACGTGGCCCTGAAGGATACGCTAAATGCATTATCCCCGAGTTCGGCACGCCTGAACACTGCCACCGCACACATCCCCAGGGTGAACACCGACAGGGACACCAGTATCGGCACGAGTCGAATGCCCCACTGTGTGTAGTTCAATCCCAGACCGATCAGTGGCACCACGGCAATGCTAAGCCCAAAGCTCAGGGCCACCCGCTCGATACCGTCCAGATCGTCCCTGTTCGGGAAGAGCGCTGCGATCAACGCATAGCCAGGCAGGAACAGTACCATTGGCAGGCCGAGTACGGTACGTATCGGCGTATTGCTTAGTACTGGCACCAGCACGAACACACATGTAAGTAATACCAGCAACACAACGACCGCAATGTCAGTTGGGATCTTCTTTATTGCAGACACATTTTGTCCTCTTATTGATGTTATCTGTGGGTACTATATCAATATCAGTTATAAAATTATTTGTAGGCATCTCATATTATTCTCGGTACCCCGTATCTCACACTGGGTAAGTGTGTCCGTCTCGCTATCATGTAAGATCAACGATCTTATGTGAGATCCGGATCCTGTTCGAGCGGACTGGTGTGCTGATCTCCAATATAGAAAATGAGGTATCTGTCGGAAGGAGATGCCTTGTTCCATGCTCCGGAAGCGTGATCTGGCTTACATGATCTGGGTTCAGGTTATAAATGAAGAAAATATGATGCCGTATTAGCGTAAATCTTTTTAAACAAAGCATCATGTGATACCTACAATGGAAAAGAGAACGTTCACACTGATCCTTGTGCTCATTTTGGTAGCATTTTCGTCCGGCTGCATCGATGAACTTGTGCCCGTGGGTGACGACAATGAGACGCTGCCAGACACATCTGTATACGAGCTTGAGTTCTTTCTGGACGAACTGGATATTGGACATACCAGTATGAACACAACCACATTCTATCTCTCCAATAATGGAAGTGTCAGGGCGGTACATACCATTGAGAACGCCAGTAGTATGTATATTATCCCAATTGAGGATGTCATGGGTTCGGGAGACGATCCGGTCTCAAATATTGTCATTGTTGCTGATGCTGCGGACCAGGTAAACGTATCAGCAGAGGTATTCAGGGAATTGTCTCTTGCCGGTAATACATCAATCATCAATTACACGCTCTCCGAGAGCAAGGAACGAGGGCAAAAAAAACTCCATCTCAATTTCAGCGATAACATCACAGGATTCGTCGCATATACTCTTACGGTACCAGGCAAGCAGGATTTCCTGTACATACCCACCCATCCCTCTGTCGTACGCATCATTCTCCCCCCTGACTACACCACAGGCAATCCTTTCATAGGCAAGGTCCAACCAGAGCCAGATGAGAGATCCCACGATGCCAGTGACCGTGAGGTACTTGTGTGGTATGACCTAAGGGTGAACAGGAGTTCCTTTTTTGATATTGACGATGGTTTCCTGAGTTCCACCTCGCAGAAAGAGGTCCTGCGACCGGTGAGCATCAAGATATATCCTACATCGGCACCAAGAATGCTCTTGATCGGTATGAGCATCCTGCTGATCGGTGTGCTGGCGGTGCTGGTCAATTATTACAGGACCCGCAGACGACTTGAAAGACTGCGGGATAGTATAGAGACGGATTTCAAAGGCAATAGGGATAAATGATTGCGTAAGGTGATCCTCTCAGATCGTGATCATCATCCCGTCATAACCAAGAGGCAGTTCCTTCACCGCTTCCTCGTGTGGTTTGTAGTAATGGCTCAGATGTGTCAGAATGGTCCGTTTTGCCCCGATCGTCTCTGCTAGTTCCATAGCTTCCTCCGAGTCCATATGTTTCTTGATGTTCAGGTCGAGTCCTGCGGGCACAATGGCATCCGCGATCAGGAGGTCGGGCTCCTGTATCAGTTCCATACTCCTGGGAGGGATATCCCGTTCGGAATCCCCTGTGATCACAACCTTTCGATCATTCTTCTCGATCATTACCCCCACCGGTTCCTTCAGGGGCCGGTGCTTAACCCCAAACAGGGTGAATTTCAATCCGATCAGCTCGAATGGTTCATACATCTGTATATCATGACGCCGTGGTTTCAGGAACGAGACATAGTCCAGGATGTAGTCCAGGGTCGTGGGCACACCATAAACATGGACACCGTACTGGACCCTGTGAAACTCGCCGAATCCCGTATAATGGTCATAGTGTCCATGTGTCCATATCACACCGTCCACATGTTTGATTCCCGTCTCAAGCATCTGCTGGCGAA
>CAYRGB010000160.1:0-3549 GCA_964423715.1 uncultured Methanosarcinales archaeon
TGATATTAATGCTTCGATCGTCCTGGCATTCAATGCCACAGAACCTACAATAAAAGGAAAACTCGAGATCCTCGAACAAGGCGGAACAGGCCAAACCAAAGGAATGATCGAGATCGCAAGGGAATGCGGTATTACTAAACCACTGATAGATGTCGCTGCAACTCCACTGGGTGCAGGTGCAGGCGCATCCATGCGAGCCGTCATTGCAATAAAAGGCCACTTTGGACTGCCTGTCGGTGGCGGATACCACAACGTGGCATCTGCATGGGACTGGATGAAAGACTACAAGAAGCAGTTCGAGACAAAGGAACAGCGTAAGGCTGTGTACATGCCAACCGATATTGGAACCAACCTGGTGTCACAGATACTGGGATCCAACTTCCAGTTGTTCGGCCCGATAGAGAACACGGATACCGTGTTCCCAGCTACCGCAATGGTTGATATCATCCTGGGTGAGAATGCCAAGGATCTCGGCCTTGAGGTAGAGGATGAGAACCATCCCCTAAACAAACTGGTCTGATCAGACCAGTTCTTTCTTTTTTTATTTTTGATCGATACTCAGCATCCCTGTGACCGGTTCGATCATAGCTAGCACTGTGAATTAATCATATAGCCACACTATCATCCAGATAGACCCAACCGATCAGTCAGTAAGAACTATCAATCAAGATTCCTGACCTTATCAAGGAATTCCTGATTTTTCACATAATTCATGTCGATCCCTAGTTCCTCCACAGTAAAACCCAGGGCAAGGCCCAGCAACTGCATATAATGTAACACCGGGATGTCATAATTTCGTCCCGTCTTCTCCCTGATATCCACCTGTCCTGCATCAAACTGCAGATGACAGAACGGACACGCGTCCACGATACAGTCTACTCCGGCTGCCTTGATCCTTGATAATTTGTGCTCCGTCATTGCCAGTGATGTGTCAAGAAGTGCAGACCTCACACCCCCACCTGCCCCGCAACAACTCATCTTGTCCTGATAATCCACGCTATGGGCACCGGTAGCTTCCACCAGCTCATCGAAGAACGTGGGCCATTCCACACTCCCAAGCTGACGCTCCTTTGATGGTTTCACAAGATGGCATCCGTAATGTAGAGCCACTCGAATGTCCACGGGTCTTGCGATCTTATCCCTTATCCCTTCCGGACCCAGTTCATCATATAGCAGCTCAGTAATATGCCGCACATCCGCCGTTCCCTTGAATTTTTTTCCGATCTTTTCAAGGTGCCGGTTGATATCCTTCCTGAGATCAGCATCCTTACTTAGCGCACTCGCCGCATCGGCAAGTGTGCCGTAGCATCCATTGCACAGGGTCAGGACATCACGCTCCATCTCCTCCGAGAGCACGATGTTACGGCTGGCCACGGCAAGCCACGTCGTACGATCGAAAGAGCGGAACACACCTGGTGCCGGGCAGCAGGACGCACCCGGTAGGTCTACGCAATCAATATCAAGCTTTTCAAGACAGAGTTTCGTGGCTTTTTCAATACCGGGATAACGGTTAGGGATCAAACATCCCAGAAACAGCGATAGTTTTTCCATGATGGATCTTCCTCGTGAATATCAATGATCAGTCCTCTGACACCAGTTCGTCGAACCCACATGATCTCAGGATCGTCTGCACTTCTTCCAGCGCTTTTGGATAACTGTGGACCGTGGGTGGCAACGGGTCTAGTCCCAGATCCTGCCTTTTCTTCATAGTTTCCTTGTTGATAGGCACGGCATGACCATGTTTTATGAGCAACATACTCACCTTCCGATGGGAATCATGCATGATGCCCTCATGTACCGCAATCGTCCGGAGCTTGAATATCGCATCCACGATATTGATCCCCCGAGGACAACGTTCCTGACAGGTGTAGCAGGTGGTACACATCCAGAGCGTGTCATCACGAAGGACATCTGTATCATGGCGTGCTCTGCGTAGTAGTCGTCTCACGTTCATACTGGTGTGCCGACCGGACGGGCAACTAGCGCTGCACACACCACACTGCATACACTTTAAAATATCCAGTCCCTCTTTCTTAAAACCATCCAATATATCCGGATCACTCATAGGAATACCATTCACCTGTTGATGCTCATGGCTTATAGTATTATTGTGATGACGAATACTCGATAAATTGAAATGAATACTTTCAACCAACTCGCGTCAACTTAAATAATATTGCAATCATAGTATTCCAGGAATAGGAGAGTGCTGATGGGAATCTACACTGTTACAGAACTGAACAACCACATCAAACACACACTTACATCAGATCCGATACTTGGCCAGATCTGGGTGCAGGGAGAGATATCAAATCTCACAAAACACCGATCCGGACATTATTACTTTACAATAAAAGATGAGAATAGTCAGGTCAGTTGTGTCAGTTTCAGATCGGTCAACCGTACCCTGAGATTTGAGCCAGAAAAGAACATGAAGGTACTGGTATTTGGCTCCATAGATGTCTACACCGTCCGTGGCATCTACCAATTGCGTGTACTTGACCTGCGCCCGGACGGAGTGGGTGAACTTTATAAGGCCTATGAACAGCTAAAGACAAGGCTTGCAAAGGAGGGTTTGTTCGATGTATCTCACAAACAACCGATCCCCAGATACCCACGTCGGATCGGTGTTGCAACTTCACCAACCGGAGCTGCCATCCATGACATACTGAACGTGATAACACGTAGGTTCCCGTCCGATATATTGCTCGCCCCGACCATTGTGCAGGGAGAACGGTCCGCACAAAACATCGAACATGCCATCGATATCCTTGATCATGCCAATGTTGATGTGATCATCCTGGGACGCGGTGGTGGATCCCTTGAGGACCTGTGGTCCTTTAACGAAGAGAACGTTGCACGGGCGATATTCCGCTCATCAGTCCCCATAATATCCGCGGTGGGGCATGAAACAGACTTCACAATAGCAGACTTCACAGCTGACCGTCGGGCTCCCACGCCATCTGCCGCTGCGGAACTTGCTGTACCAGATCTTGTGGAGGTCATGCGACACATCGATTCACTCTCAGCGCGCATGGAACAAGCACTGACACATGATCTATCCGAAAAAAAGATGCAGCTGCAGCACCTGAACAAAGTGATCGGACCTGAGCGGATCAGGGACGTCCTGCTACAGAACTACCAGCACATCGATGAGATCATATCCAAGATCATACATCTGATGGAGGCGATCATGAACACCAAACGATCATCCCTAAAGATATGCTCAGGGCGGCTGCATGCTGTCAGCCCCCTCAGAACCATCGAACGTGGTTATAGCATAGCTGTAAGAAGTACTGATGGCATGACCATACGAAGTGTTGATGACATCAGCGAAGGTGAAATACTGGACCTGACCGTTACGGACGGGTCTATTGAATGTAATGTAACAGGAACGAGCAGAGGAACAAGGACCAGGGATATGACAGGAGAGGTGTGATCGTGGAAGAATATATAAGTACGAACGATACGAACGCGAGCTTTGAGGACTCACTTGATGAACTGGAAGAGATCGTGGACAAACTGGAACATGGACAGCTAACCCTTGGA
>CAYRGB010000161.1:0-3505 GCA_964423715.1 uncultured Methanosarcinales archaeon
CCTTTCTCACGAAGTGCATTCATGATCCCCTGAGCAGGTCCTATCAGTTCATCCATCGTGAGAAGGGGCAGCAATGCGACCTGCACCGGCGAGATATCCCCCCGGAACTTGAGAACGGTCCTTGTTTCCTCGTTTGTATCAATAGATTCATCTTCCGTTGTGGGCACAATTTCTTCCTCAAAGGCATGTTCCATAACAGAATAGAGGATCCTGTCGATCCCATATGAAGGTTCGATCACATGAGGAACGATCATCTCCCCGCTTACCTTTACCGTTTCTTTGGAGTATGTAATCATATCGGATGGAACGGTGAACTCTTTTCCTTCGACATTGATCGTGATATCGTCCATATCCAATGCATCCTGTTTCATGGACCTCAGCACCTCAGCAACCGCCTTGGAGCGGCCTTTGAAGAGCGGACCAAGTTTCCCCATGTCCGGTCTCACAACGAACTGCTCGATCATCTTTGGTTCATCATATTCCCTGTACACAGCCAGTTCCGTATTACTCATCTTTGCATGAGCGTTCAGATCATAGTCAGTACGATCCGCGATACCGACCACTTCGACCCAGCCGAATCGTTCGGTCTTGATCTCAGCATCCCAGCAGTCGATGGCGTAGTGGGCCATTTCATCTTTCATATGCTGCCTGAACCTGAGCTTGTCTGCAGCGATACCGACCCGCTGCAGGAAATGATTGGTAAGTCCAATATGGTATGCCAGGAATTCGTGAGCAATGACACCATTATCCACGGCATCCTTGAGAGAGATCTGCTCCACAGTTCTTCTTTGCTGCCCCTCCTTGGAATACAGGTTCAGGATATCATCTGCAAACTTCTGGAAGTTCGGATGGCCTTTGTTCTCGGGATCCACAAATATCTCGGCCTCTGCCTGGGTGAACTCACGTAGCCGTATAACGCCCTGTCGTGGTGATATCTCATTGCGGTACGATTTGCCGATCTGGGTGACCCCAAAGGGCAGTTTCTCACGATAATACTTGGACAGACGCTGGAAATTAACGAACATCCCCTGCGCGGTCTCAGGGCGTAGATAGCCCGTTCGTCCCCTACCCGGACCAATGGTCGTCTTGAACATCAGATTGAACTCATGGGCCTTGCCAAGCATCCCTCCACATTCTGGGCAGACGACGTTGTTCTCTTCGATGAGACGGTCCACTTCCTCATTACTGAGAGCATCGGCTACCTCCACAATGTCCTCTATCAGGTGGTCGGCCCTGAATGCTTCTCCACATTCATCACATTCACACAATGGGTCCGAAAAACCACCCACATGGCCCGATGCCACAAAGATATCCTCTATGCCGATGGTGGGAGTCTCGATCTCCATGAATCCTTCCTGGATCACATACAACTGTCTCCATATATGTTCGATCCTGCGTTTGAGGGTGCTTCCCAAGGGTCCATAATCATAGAATCCTGCGGTTCCGCCATATAGCTCAAAAGAATTCCACAAAAACCCGCGCCTTTTTGCCAGCTCGATAATCTGCTCATACCTGTCCATAATGGGTCCTCATAAACTTCAATAATTGTCCTGATTAATGAGATACAACATCGACATTTCCATTGCATTTAATTCTATCGCGACCCCTCATTGGATAGGTAGTCATGCGTAGTAGTAATATAATAATGATGATAATGGTTATTATACCGATGAATATATATACTTCCTCATAAATAATAGAGATTGTAAGCAAGGTTAAAAAGTCATATCGTACCACCACCACCACCAAATCTGACTTTTTTACCATTCTGTTAATATGACCTTGCTTCATTATTTGATTGTGTTCTTATAACGGTCTACTTAGTTGTTAAGTATAAAAAGATAAAGCAAGTGAGATTCCCTGCTTTATTCATAGTATGTTCTCAGAGTGCCGCACATGGTGGAAATATGTGATAAGACTCAGGACCTCAGGGCCTCTCCCGCGGTCATGCCCTGATGAACGACCTTTGAGATATTCGCTACCGTAGAGGTAGGATCATCTGCCTGGAACACATTTCTCCCAATGGCAACTCCTCTGCCACCCGCCTGAAGGGAATCATGGATCATCTCAAGCAGCTCGGCCTCTGTATCCATCTGTGGCCCGCCTGCAATAATAACCGGTGCCGGGCAACCCTTAACAACGTCTTTAAATGAATCAATGTCCCCGGTATAGTTTGTCTTCACGATGTCGGCACCAAGCTCGGCACCAACTCTTGCGGCATGTTTCACGTACTCCACATCATATTCTGATATCACCTTTGAACCTCTTGGATACATCATTGCAAGCAGAGGTATGCCCCACTCGTCACACTGTCTGGCCACATAGCCGAGGTCCTGCAGCATCTTTGCTTCATCATCAGCACCCACGTTGATGTGCACGGAAACCCCATCTGCACCGACCTTGATGGCTTCTTCGATGGTGGTTACCAGTACCTTGTGGTTCGGATCGGGGCCAAGGGATGTTGATCCTGACAAATGGATGATAAGGCCTATATCACGACCATAACCACGATGCCCATATTTTGGCAATCCTATATGCCCGAGGACGGCATTTGCCCCTCCATCTGCAACCTTGTTGACCGTGGCAGCAAGATCAATGATCCCCTGTATGGGCCCTGCTCCAACACCATGATCCATCGGGATGATAATCGCATTTCCGGTATCTCGGTCGAATATCCGTTCCAGCCTCACTGATTTGCCAATTTCACTCATGGATAATTAATAGCATTAATTATACATATTCTTTACGTAGACACATCATAGTGTCAATCAGATATTCTCGTTCTGGTAACGGCCTGTGTACCCTTCACTCACTTCACTGTGCAGATGATAGAACACAAGCTGCATCAGGCGAGCATTTTTTTCCAGATCGAAACCATCCGGATTATGTACAACAAGCATGCATTCACTCCTGCCACGATACCCAGCATCCCACACAGCAGTCTCAAGTGTAGCACCACATCGTATCAGGCTCGACCGGGGCATTGCCAAGGCCGCCAGGTCCTTGGGGATGTTAACAACCTCATTGAAAAGGACCTTGTAGCTCCCTTGTGCCAGATGTATCCATCCTCCCTCATTGAACCCAAGTAAGTGACTGTCCGGTATCTGACGTTTCGAGTTATCAAAGTCCACAGCACCCACTCCCTCAATGGTCCTGACCTCCTGAAGCGTCAGTTCCACGCCATTGGGCTGTACCTGTAGTTCCATATCCTTCATACCCTCCACAAGGGGCGGATTGTCCATGATCAATTCCATAAGCTCGTTCTTCGATAGCAATGTCATGGGAAACGAATGGTGATCAAGAGTTATTATTATTTCGGAGAAAATGTAATATCCCCTGTCCACTCGAGCGTTATTCAGATTGTAGATCAGAATATCCCCTGAAATCTTCTATATTATGTGATAGCAACACGGACGTGCCCACCCGAAGCGCGACTCGGGTTCTGAGATTTTTATTAGTTCACTTGAGCGTGATTCTGATTGCAAATCAGAATCTCCCATAAAAT
>CAYRGB010000162.1:0-3448 GCA_964423715.1 uncultured Methanosarcinales archaeon
CATGAGCAGCACTGGCCGGACCGGGGAAGATCAACAATATGACCGAAATGAAGATGCACAACAAATTTATTTTCATACTGTAATTCATATATATCCCATATCAATCTTTTTTTGGTAGTACGATTTTAGCGTGGGGTTACTGACGATCATAGATAAAGGCACTGACCAGCTATGACCTTTTCAGATGAACCATCCTTTTTTTCCAGGACAAGAGCACCATCTTCAGTAACACCTGTCACTTTACCTTCTATCATTCTGTGAGGTGTGATCACACGAACCTGCTTCCCAACGGTGTCCGAATTTGACATCCACTCTTCAAGCATAATACTAAATGGTTGAGTATTTAATTTGATATATCCCTGTTCAAGTTCATACAGGACATTTTGAACGAATCCTGCTCGATCGATTCTCTTTCCCAGTTCTATGCTTAAACTGGTGGAAGTCTTCCTCAGTTCCTCGTTCATGGCATCCTGATCAATGTTTGCATTGATCCCTATACCAACTACCACAAAATCAATATGATCGGTCTCTGCATCCATTTCCGTCAGTATCCCACACACTTTTTTCCCTCCGACAAGTATATCATTGGGCCATTTGAGGGATGCTGATACCCCAAGCTCCTTCATAGCATTGACCACGGCAAGTCCTGCCATCAGTGTCATCCTTGAGGCATGTCCCGGAGAGACGGTGGGTTTTAGGATAACGGACAACCAGATGCCACCCGGAGGTGAAACCCATTGCTGGCCCTTGCGACCACGTCCACTTTTTTGGATCTCGGCGATCACGACCGTACCTTCCGGTGCATTGTGCCCCATTTCCTTTGCCACATTATTCGTCGAGTCCACTTCATCAAAGTAGTGGATCTCATGTCCGATCATATCTGTACAAAGACCGATCCCAACGATCTCTGCATAGAGCTTATCGGGTATCGATCGCAATACATACCCGGTCCCGGGAAATGATTCGATGACATAACCTTCATCCTGTAGCATCTTGATGTATTTCCACACCATGGTCCTGGATGTTCCGATCGTCTTACCCAGTTCCTCCCCGGATACGGCCTTTTCTCCTGTTTGTTTCAATGAACGGATTATCCCTATTTTTTTATCTTCCAAGATTATCCCCCGATGAAATTTTATTTTTATTTAATCTTTGATATTACTTTGTAGGATGTTCATATTGTTGTTTGCAAGCCTGCACATAAGACCCGACCGCAACACTGATGGCTGCTATCTTCTTATTGTCATCATACAAGGCAGTAGCCAGGGTCCCCTTCTTGGCAGAATCATGTTCAACCATACTTGCTACATCAGCCAGTATATTATGATCCTCTATGAAATGGGTCGTCAGGTCCCCTCTAACAAAGGCATCATTGGCTAGTACAACCTCGTGGAAAGGAATGTTCGTTGTCACGCCTGTGATCACATATTCAAAGAGGGCTCGTTTCATCCTGGCGATAGCCTCATCACGGGTCCTGCCCCACACAGACAACTTTGCCACCATTGAATCATAAAAAGGGGATATTACATATCCCATGTGCACTCCGCTATCAATACGCACACCAGGACCTCCTGGTGAGCGGTAATGCAGGATCTTGCCAGGTGACGGAGTAAAATCATTCAGGGGATCCTCGGCATTGATACGACACTCGATGGCACAACCATTGATCGTGATATCCTCCTGCTTAAATGGCAGTTCCCTGCCACATGCAATATGAAGCTGTTCCTTTGCAAGATCAATGCCGGTCACCATTTCCGTGATGCTGTGTTCCACCTGCAAACGCGTATTCACCTCTAGGAAATAAAAATCACCCTTTGAGTAGAGGAATTCGACAGTTCCCGCATTTTCATACCCGATGGTCTTGACAGCCTTTACTGCCGCATCGCCCATCCTTTTCCGGAGCTCTGGTGTCATGATCGGGGATGGGGATTCTTCCATCAACTTCTGGTGCCGTCTCTGTATCGAGCATTCCCTGTCAGATACATAGACCGTATTCCCGTAACTGTCTGCAAGTATCTGGATCTCGATATGCCTGGGTTCTTCAAGATACTTCTCGATGAACACGGTGGAATCGCCAAAGGAGGACTCTGCCACAGACCTGACGGATGAGAGGGTATTCGCAACTTCATCCCTCGAGTGTATGATCTTCATACCTATCCCGCCGCCTCCGGCCGATGCCTTGAGCATGACCGGGTAACCGATGGAATCCGCGATCTCCTCCGCAGTTTCAGCATCCTCGACCGCACGATCATCACCGGGTATCACCGGTACGCCTGCTTTGGCCATGAGGGCTCTGGCTGCGATCTTGCTTCCCATCTGCTCGATCGACTCACTGGAGGGGCCGATGAAGGTGATACCTCTCTTTTCACATTCTCGGGCAAATCCAGCATTCTCAGACAGGAACCCATATCCGGGATGGATGCCCTCTGCTCCACTTTTTTCAGCAACGTCCAGTATTGTATCAATATTAAGGTAGCTCTTACTGGATGGGGGAGGGCCTATGAGATATGCCTCATCGGCATACTTCGTGAATAGGGCCTCCTTATCAGCCTCCGAATAGACCGCCACTGTAGAAACTCCCAACTCTTTGCAGGCACGCATGATTCGTATGGCGATCTCGCCCCTGTTCGCAACAAGTACTTTTTTGAACATGGTAATCCTCCGGGTCGATTCAGGTAATGGACATCAATATGTCACCGCTGGCAATCGCATCGCCATCGGATACAAATATCTCTCTCACAACACCGTCGTGTGGGGCATGGATAGCATTCTCCATTTTCATTGCCTCAATGATACAGACCTTGTCACCTTTGCTGATCTCATCACCAACATTGACATCCACAGACAGTACCATTCCCTGCATGTGGCTGCTCACACCACCCTCACAGACTTTAGGACTGATTTCAACGACTTCCATGGTTCCGCCCACAGGTTCAATCACAACGTCAAACGTCTCATCGTTCACATCGACCTTGAAATGGGTTGGTATGGCAATCTGCGGCATGCTTGCCGGTGCATTTGGCACCGGAACAAGAATCTCCTCTTCCGCTTCACCCATCAGGAACTTTGTAGCGATCGCCGGGTAGAGGATATATGTCAGTACATCTTCCTCTTTGGTGATAAGTCCCTTTTCTTCGGCTTCCTTTTTCATACTATTATATTCGGGCTCCAGAAGATCGGCCGGCCGCACAGTGATCGGTTCCTCGTCCCCGATGATCTTTGTGATTATGTCAGGGCTGATGGGAGCCGGTGATCGCCCGTACAGGCCACGTACATAATCCTTTACCTCCTTGGGAACGACCTTGTAGCGTTCATCCAGCAATACATTGAGGACCGCCTGGCTACCAACGATCTGACTGGTAGGCGTTACCAATGGTGGATAACCGAGATCCTCACGAACCTTAGGCATCTCTGCGAGCACATCGTCATATCTGTCCAGTGCATTCTG
>CAYRGB010000163.1:0-3424 GCA_964423715.1 uncultured Methanosarcinales archaeon
CAGGGCCTTCTTGTTATGGAATGGGATATGGAATGTTGCACGATATGCATCCATGTATCTAGCGTATGACACCAAGGTGTACCCCTGTTTCTCATAGTCTGTGATCTCATCAAAATCACAAATGATATCAGTCTCATGAACTGCGGACTTGTCGATCTTCGATATGTCAATCAGGACATATCCTATTATCACATCCGGGGTATGCTGGGCGAACCATATCGAGATCTTCCCATAAGTACATACTATGTTCACATCATCTCTCCCCATCTCAAAGGATGCGATGGATTGACGATATGATGTGGTTTTTTGTTCTTGATCGATGGTCTGCATTGGTCACACGCAACAATTATTTATTTGATACAAGCGCTGTGATCAGGTCCCGGTCCTTTCTAAGTGTCTTAAGCTTATTAGCAGGCCCGATAACCGTGAGTCGGGTACGAACCCTTTTTTTGAATAGTTTTCCAAGTATCGAATGATCCTGCTGGGATGGATAGCTCTCCATCTCGATACCCGAGAAGTCATCCGGATCGATATTTGTCATCGTCATCTCGATAAGACCCGCTTGTTCTTCTGGTGTCAATCCTTTCTCAAGCACAAGTATCTTTCCGCTTTTCACCTCATCGATTATGAACCTGATCTTCTCCACAGGTGACATCGTTGATAGTTTATCCTCGGATAATAGATCCATCTGAAATCCTTTCATGGTGATCACCCAAATCTCTTCGATATCTGTTCATAGAGTGTGTCAATGTTCTTGCCTTCCAGTGCAGAAATTGCGACCATAGGGTGTTGTGGGAATGCTTCACGGATGGTCGAAGGCGACGATTCTGGCAGGTCGATCTTGTTCGCCACGATCAGTAGTGGCAGGTTACGAGCCTCCATATTGCCGATGACAGTAACGTTCACCTGGGTGTAGGGATCTTCTGTAGCATCCATCACAAGGATCACTCCATCCAGATTGTCCAACCATTTGACAGCCTCGATGACTCCTTCGGTCGCTTCCTTAGCCCTTCGTTTCGCTTCGCCCTCTGTCATCCCATGTTCCATAAAATCATGGAAGTCGATCTTTGTCGCAAGGCCAGGTGTATCTACAATATCCAGAGACAGCGAGTTGCCATTTGCCCGTATATTAACACCCTCGCGACGTCTGGCACGGCGGGTCTCGTGTGCAATATTTGATACTGAACCCATGGCATCCCCTGTCCAGTCCCTTAATATACGGTTCGCAAGGGTGGTCTTGCCAGCATTAGGAGGACCATAAATACCGATCCTTGCATTCTCTTTGTTGAACAGTTTCTTGAGGAATCCTGATAAGTTCCTTCTCAGTGATTTCATTATGCCCATTTCTTTTCTCCGTCCGTGGGGATTATTGAACTATTATTCTATGATGTTGTTAATGCTATTTGTATTTTAAGCGATCGATCGTTCAGTGCAATTATTCCCCAATGGTCTAAACACGGATCATCTATCTTATTCCCTCATTGCAATAGTCAGGTTGATAGCACTCTCGGCGATGTTCACTCCATATTCCGCGGTTCGATCGATACTGTCGGCGACAGTACCAAGAGCGACAGCCGCTTCAACTGAATCTATGGTGAGAAGAGCTGCGTTGAGCACATCGATCTGTGCTTTTATATCCTTGATATTATCGATCACCTGGTTCGCCAGTTCCACATCCTGGTCATACAGGGCATCGACACCCTCTTCAAATATCTTTCGTGCGCTCTGGCCGACAGTTGTTATAAGTTCCATGATTGGGTCTGGTACGGGATAGTCCAGTGTATGTGCCACTGTTGCGATCCTCAATGCATGGTCCGCTATCCGTTCAAGGAACGTGGCCACCATCCTCATGTCATGATATTCGTTAATGTTCATCCGGGATGTGTCAAGCAATCTGGCACCACGCAGGACCGATCGGAATTGCTTTGATATCAGTAGAAAGAGGCGATCTACCTCCTCATCCCGCTGTATCACATCTATTGCAAGGTCCGTCTCTCCGTTCTTGAGTGCCTGCATAGCCTCTTCATGCATGGATTTCGAGATTAGGAACATTCTCCGGACGCTTTTTTTAATGGAAACCTCATCCCGGTTCAACAGGTCCTGTATCACTACACTCCTTGCATTTTCCTCGATGATCTCCGGACCGATCAGTTTGTGGCACACATTGCGTATCACTTTCTTCTGTTCGGCCAGTATCCTTTCGCCGGTCAGTTCGATGATGTCATACCCCGCTATATACGCCGCGATCATGTTGCGTGTGAGAATGTCCCCCATACACCCGGTGACATCCATCTTTTTTCGTTTGGGTTGTGTGGACGTGTCTAGGGTAGCTATTGTAAGTGTTCCATCGGGTTGTGTGTGTATAGACACTCTGGATCCGGTCCGTATCCCAACCCCTTTCGCCCACTGTTTTGGCAGGGAGATAATGTATGTCGAACCACCGGTCTTCTGGACTTTTCGTGTTTCCATGGGAATCTCTCTCTTGACAATCAATCCTATATATATCTCTATATAGATACAATCTTAATATATATACCCCTCGCGACAGCCGATAACAGGCACTTCAACATATACGATCAGGTACGACATCATTTGTGTTCTGGAAACCCGTATTTCCCTATCAAAGGAACAAATACCACTCCCCCCTCCTCCTCGTTGTGGACGGAACCACCAAGGTCCTTCCTCACTATATATAGGCGCTGTGTAATGTTCCCTACAGGAATGGCCATTATCCCGTCTCGGGATAGTTGCTGTACAAGTGGGTCTGGAATAGAGGGTGCTGCGGACGTGACGTTTATACGGTCATAAGGAGCATGTTCCAGGGATCCGCCCGACCCGTCGTCCAGTATGATGGAAACGTTCTCATAGCCTGCAGCATCAAGGTTCTTTTTCGCAAAGTCCGCAAGCTGTGGAACCCTCTCTATGCTGTATATGTGTCCCTCTTTGCCGACAAGTTCTGCCATGATGGCGGCATTGTATCCTGAACCGGTCCCGATCTCTAGAACCTTCTGTCCGACTCTCAGATCCAGCAGGTCACACATGATGGCGACCATATGGGGAGCAGAGATGGTCTGGCCATGTCCGATCGGTAATGGGGTGTCCATATATGCAGAGGATCTGACGTTCTCTGGTACGAACAGGTGCCGTGGAACGCGCATCATCGCATCCAGTACGGATTGTCGTATTCCGAGACCCCTAAGGGAACTGATCAGTAGCCTGCGTTGTATTTCTCGCTCCATGCAGTTCGCCCTTCTCCCCACCCTGTGGCGTGGGTTGCCTCTGCATAGATGCGCTGAATGTATTTTGCAGCTACCCTGTCCCCACGTCTGGATGCAAAGTTCCCATCCCGGATCTTGATCCGGGAAATCGTGAATTTTTTCTTTCCTGCCATGTCGGTATCCCCAACTACAAATTCATAATCGAC
>CAYRGB010000164.1:0-3403 GCA_964423715.1 uncultured Methanosarcinales archaeon
ACACCACGTGGTCATATGAAAACAGTAATTGTAGATGGATATGTTGATGAACCTGCATGTTTGGGGGTACCTCCATATATTTCTCCTTATATACGCTACATAGCTGGCGCCCTTTGTGAACGTGGTATCGATCATGAGGATATCCATTATTTCACGATCGACCAGTTGCGGACCTCTGAAACCCCGGGAATTTCTGTTATAAAGGATGCAGCCCTTGTTATTGTTCTTGCGGGGATGACGGTTCCGGGAAAATATCTGCGTGTCTCACCGATCACTTCCGAGGAGATCTCCTACATATGCAAGGTATCGTCAGGTCTGACTATCATCGGGGGTCCCATACGCCTTGGATTCAGCCATCAGGGAGGAGTGAGTGCAAAGGATATGGGTTTCACGTCCGAAGACGTGATCGTTGCAAAAGGCGACATCGAAGCATTTGTGCATGATATTATCGGCGATCACTCTCTCCGAGATCCTGAGGCTGTGGAGCATCGGTTGCGATCGGTGGAGGAGATCTCACGATGGGCAATAAAAGGCTCGTTCATCATCAGACAGCATCCTGATCATCCTCATCTCATGTGTGAGTTGGAGACCTATCGCGGGTGTGGTAGGAGAATACACTGTTCCTTCTGTACGGAAGCATTCTACGGTCCGTCCATGTACCGGGATATTGCTGATGTGGTGAGGGAGGTGGCTGAGCTGTATCACAACGGTGCTCGATACTTCAGGATCGGACGGCAGCCGGATCTGTTCTCGTACCATGCAAAGGATCTAGGTGGCGACCTGCCTGTCCCCGACCCCATGGTCATCCTGTCCCTGTACCGAGGCATCAGGAATGTGGCGCCGGATTTGCATGTTCTGCACATGGACAATGCCAATCCAGCAACAATAGCTGCATTCCCTCAGGAATGTCGGGAGATTATGAAAACGATCATACAATATCATACATCCGGGGACGTGGCGGCTCTTGGAATGGAAAGTGCAGATCCTGCGGTGATACGCGCCAATGATCTCAAAGCAATGCCAGAGGATGTGTTCGAGGTCATCAGGTTGATGAACGAGATGGGGGGTGCACGGGGCAGTACCGGTCTTCCTGAACTCCTGCCGGGATTGAACTTCGTTCATGGTCTGCCGGGTGAGACAAAAAAGACCTTTGGCATGAACTATGAGTTCCTGAAAAAGGTACTGGATTCAGACCTGTTATTGCGGCGCATCAATATCAGGCAGGTCATGGCCTTTCCGGGAACGAAAGTATATGGTCACGATGGTCTTGTGAAAAAACACAAGAAACAGTTCCTGAAATATAAAGAGAAGATCCGGAGAGACATCGATCTACCGATGCTACGGAAGGTGGTCCCTCCGGGCACTATGCTAACGGATGTGATGTGGGAGGTCCACGATGAACGCTCACAGCATGATCTGACGTTTGGTCGGCAGTTTGGGTCATATCCTCTGCTTGTAGGAGTATCTGAAAAACTTCCTCTGGGAGAATTTGCCGATGTCCTTGTTACAGGTCACGGTTATCGTTCGATAACGGCCATACCTTATCCACTGGAATTGAACCGGGCATCACTATCACTGATAAAAGCACTACCTGAAGTCGGGAGTGCCCTTGCAACACATATCTTCAAGGGTGTTCCGTATGAGGATCAGGAGGACCTGTTGCAACGGGTACCGGAGAGTGACCGATTGATACAATATATTGAACTATGATGAAATTCTGATGAAAATATGGTATGAAATTTGTGGATTTATTTGCTCGACATCTGCGATAAATGCTATATAGCTTGTACCTCATTTGCTTACAAGATAAAAATAAAGATAAAAACGTAGTGTGCTTGCTCTTAATGGATGCTGTAGTGGCCACTCAACATTCGATCTTATTCACAGATTTCATGAGTTCCTGGATTTGCTGTTTCGTGAAGTATGGATGTTATTAGTTTCCTATCAGCTACTATCAGGTTCATGGACTATTATAGAGGGGATGAAATATCGGTGTCAAATACAATTGCGGAAGAACTTGCCAAAAAACAGCAGGCAATCAGTGTTGCAGAGTTCTTTGAGAAAAATCGACAGATACTGGGTTTTGATTCTGCGCCCAGAAGCCTTATCACAACGGTAAAAGAAGCTGTGGACAATTCCCTGGATGCATGTGAGGAAGCAGAGATCCTTCCGGATATCATGTTGCACATCCAGCGCCCGGGTAAGGACAATGTTGCGATCATCGTCGAGGACAACGGTCCCGGGATCGTGAAGGAGCAGATCCCCAAGGTGTTCGCAAAGCTTCTGTATGGTTCACGTTTCCATGCCCTGAAGCAGAGCCGTGGACAGCAGGGTATCGGTATCTCGGCATCTGTCCTTTATTCCCAGTTAACAGCCGGGCACCCGACAAGGATCATCTCCAAGATCGGCCCCGATTCACCTGCGCACTTCTATGAGGTCATGATCAACACCAGTACGAACGATCCCGATATCTTGAACGATAAGGTAATCGAGTGGGACCGCCCCCATGGGACCCGTGTCGAGATGGAGATGGAAGCTTCGTATGTGAAGGGACGCCGCCAATCAGTCTATGAATATCTGAAGGCGACCGCTATTGTAAATCCCCATGCCAGGCTCACATTGATCGAGCCGGATGGAAGCGAAGTACTCTTTGAGCGTGCAACGGACCAGTTGCCTGTTCCGGCAAAGGAGATCCTCCCACATCCCCATGGTATCGAACTGGGTACCCTTATGAAGATGCTGCGCTATACTGAGAGACAGAAACTGGGGGCGTTCCTGCGACATTCATTTTCCAAGATCGGCCATCTGACCTCAGAGGAGATCTGTATGGCAGCGGGGCTTGATCCAGAACTCGTGCCTCAGGACATTACCCGTGATCAGTCAAGAAAGCTTCTGGATGCATTCCAGAAGGTAAAGATCATGTCACCCCCTACGGATTGTCTGTCTCCTATCGGCGAGGAGCTCATCTACAAGGGACTGGAAAAGGAGTTCAATGTAGATTTTATAGCAACAACGACACGATCGGCATCGGTATTCTCTGGAAATCCCTTTGTTGTGGAGGTCGGGCTGGCATATGGCGGTGGTCTGCAGAAGGATGACCGCATAGATATCATGCGTTTCGCCAATCGCGTGCCATTGCTGTACCAGCAGGGAGGATGTGTGACCACGCATGCGGTGGAGTCCATCAAATGGAAACAGTATGGGGTGAACCAGCCAGGAGGTGGTATCCCTGTGGGACCTGCGGTCCTGCTGATCCATGTGGCATCTACCAATGTGCCATTCACTTCGGAGTCAAAGGATGCGATCGCGGATATCCCGGTGATCCAGGATGAGGTGGAACTGGCGATAAAGGAGGTGGGTAGAAAACTAAACCGTTATCTCAGCAGGCAGGGAACGCTCAAGA
>CAYRGB010000165.1:0-3354 GCA_964423715.1 uncultured Methanosarcinales archaeon
TAGTGCTCGTGCCTCCCGAAGAGTCCATTACTAAGATCAAGGAAACTATCCCTAAGGAAGCTGGAGCCTCTGAGTTCTACTTCTCACCGGATGTTGGAGAGGTTGTCATCGAAGCAGAAAAACCTGGTCTTGTAATAGGAAAACACGGTGAAACACTCCGGAATATTACAAAAAAAATAGGGTGGACTCCAAAGGTTATCCGTACCCCTCCCATTAAATCACGGACTGTCAGGAACATCCGCGAGTTCATGCGAAATAACCACAAGGAACGAAAAGAGATCCTCAAGACCGCGGGAAAGAATATTCACAGAGAATGTACGGCTAAAGATAAATGGGCCAGAGTTACTTCGCTTGGCGGATGCAGAGAAGTTGGAAGGAGTTGTTTCCTTTTATCTACACCAGAATCAAAAATAATGGTAGATTGTGGTGTCAATGTTGGATCAGATGATGAAATGACGCCTTATCTTTATATCCCCGAAGTTCAGCCACTAAACCAGATCGATGCTGTTGTGATCACGCATGCCCATCTCGATCATCAGGGACTGGTTCCACTATTGTACAAATATGGATACGAAGGTCCTATCTACTGTACTCATCCTACCAGGGACATAATGACCTTATTACAACTTGATTTCATTGATGTCGCTGCTAAAGATGGTAAAAGGATACCCTATGAATCCTCTTATATCAGGGAAGCTCTTAAACATACTTTTGTCCTTGGTTATGAAGAAGTGACCGACATCGCACCGGATATAAAACTGACATTACATAATGCAGGTCACATCATCGGCTCAGCGATATGCCATTTCCACATTGGTGATGGATTACACAATGTAGTCATAACAGGGGACTACAAATACGGACCTACCAGATTATTCGATCCGGCTGTAAATACATTTCCGCGTGTCGAGACGGTAATAACTGAATCAACTTACGGCTTATCAAATGCAATACAGCCATCACTAAAGAACGCTGAGAAAAATCTACAGCAGATAATAAAGAGTACCCTTGCAAAGGATGGGGTCGTGCTCATACCAGCATTTGCCGTCGGAAGAAGTCAGGAAGCAATGATCGTTATTGAAGATGCAATCAAAAAGGGAATCATTGATGATGTACCGGTCTACCTTGATGGGATGATCTGGGAAGCAACGGCCATACATGCAGCCTACCCCGAATATCTGAACAATAAACTAAGGAAACTTATCTTCCAGAAAGGACAGAACCCTTTCCTTGCTGACTGCTTCAAACCTGTAGATTCCAAGGAACTCCGTAGGAAGATCATCGATGAACCACACCCATGTATTATCCTCACGACATCCGGTATGATGAACGCAGGACCTGTGCTTGAGTACTTCAGAGCCTTTGCACCAAATGAAGATAACACACTTGTATTCATAGGATACCAAGCAGCTGGAACACTTGGACGACGCATACAAAAAGGATGGAAAGAAATACCCCTATCCTCCAGCAACGGAACAGATATCATCCAGATGAACATGAACGTAGAGGTTGTTGACGGTTTCTCCGGTCATTCGGATAGGAGACAGTTGATGGACTTTTTCAAGAAAATGAAACCACGACCCGAACGCGTATTCACAGAACATGGTGAAGAAAGAGCCTGTCTGGATCTGGCAAGTTCCATACACAAGAAGTATCGGATAGAGACACGTGCTTTGACTAACCTTGAAACTGTAAGGCTGGTGTGACGATCGATCACACCTTCCTTTTGTATCTAACTTTAAACAGGAAGACTAAACCATTTAATGGATGATAATTCACTCATGGATCAGATCCAGTATTCGTATTGCGAGGTTGGCGGCATTGCCACCATTGTCTATCCCCACACTCGCAACCGGAACACCGGGCGGCATCTGTGCAATGGACAACAATGCATCAAGACCCCCTAGTTTAGAGCTGACCGGAACACCGATCACAGGTCTTTTCGTTTTTGATGCGATAACACCCGGTAGTGCTGCGGACAGACCAGCTATCGCAATGAACACCTTTGCACTGGTGGATCTGACATACTCATCCAGTTCATCGGGATTGCGATGTGCCGAGATTACCTGTATATCGAACGAATATTCACTATTCTCAAGTACGTTCACAACTCGATCCGAGATCGCATGATCCGATTTTGATCCCATTATAACTGCAATATCTTCATTCATATTTTATATCCTCAGGGAAGATTCCCTTCTCCACTTAGCTCGTGCTGCCGTTCGATATTCATCTGGATCAGTATCCTGAATATCTCTTCCAATGCAGCTGTATCAATACCCTTCTCGGTTGCTTCATTCGCCGCACGTTCCAGTACCACATCATTTTGCTTTAAATCGTTTATCGAAATATGGTCAATCTTCTTAGATTCGAGGATATCCTCTGCCAGATCCATACGCTTTGCAATGAGATCAATAATCTCACAATCGATCTCTGCGATCCTCGAACGAATGCTTTCTATTCCGGTCATAGTCCTTCCACATTTATTTGATATATTTATTTGACAACAATAGCACTGTTATTATTGATCTTTGTCCTTATCACATTTCCGCTTGTATTACAACTTTCCCATGATCTCTGGACGTTATTTGCATTCTTCTCATCAACAACAGCAACAAAAGCAGGCCCTGTTCCCGACAGGCTAACACCTGAGACACCATGTTCCAGTGCCAGCATCATGACCTCAGTATCGAACCCAAGAGCCCCACAATAGAGAAAACCATTCAATGTCATTGCTTTTTCATATTCTCCCTGCAAAACCAACTCATATGCCATGTCCACCCAGGGGGCGATCAACTTTGACCGTAGTACGTTGGTCTGTGCGCTGAACGATCGTTCATCAGGAGCGAAGATCAAGACATCCATATCTAGCTCAACCCGCTGCACCAACGCATCTTCATAATTGTCCGTAACAACAATGCCACCAAAAAATGATGCACATGCATCATCAAAAGCACCTGTGATCGTCACACCAACCTCTCTTGATGCCCGAACCCCGATCTTCACCGCATCCAGTGGCTCCAGGGTTTCACCAATGGCATCCAGTGTTGCAAGGATCGTAGCATTGGACGCCGCACTGCTGCTCTTTAAGCCACTTGCAAGAGGAACCTCACTTCTCGTTGTGATCATACCCCCCATTTCAAATCCAAAATGCTCCAGCACAAGCTCTGCCGAACGTTCAATAAGAGCAGTATCACCATCAGGATGACCCTGGATCGAACCATCGATCGAGGAAGAGGTGCGGGATAGATTCACATCCACAAATGTTTTCAGGTCCACTCCGAACGCGGCACCCTTGCCCGTTGCGATCGCATTGATGAGCGTCCCTGCTCCAAGTGCATAAGCATGTCCTGT
>CAYRGB010000166.1:0-3348 GCA_964423715.1 uncultured Methanosarcinales archaeon
TTGCTGATCATTTGCAGCAAAAGACAGGATTCCCGAACCCTTCCATGTCCGGGGAGGCAAAGGTCTCTTACTGCACTTCGTCCTGTTCCTCTTTTCTTGCATTGACCACAATGCCACGCTCATTTGCATCGACCACAATAGAATCACCTTCCATGACCTTGCCAGCAACAATGAGCTTTCCAACCTCTGTCTCAACCTCGTTCTGTATCACGCGCTTCAGTGGTCGTGCCCCATATGTTTCACTATAACCTGCTTCTGCAAGGTAGTGCTTTGCTTCTGGCGTGAGGTCCATTTTGATCCTCTTCTCCTTCAGCCTCAGGACAAGGTCCTCTACCTTGATATCTACGATATCCACGAGCTGTTCCCGGGTGAGCTGATGGAAGATGACGACCTCGTCGATACGGTTCAGGAACTCTGGCCTGAAATGCTTGCTGAGTTCATTCAATGCCAGTTCCTGCATCTTGCTGTAGTCCTCTCCCTCATCAAGCTTTGTGACGGCATAATCTACACAGATGTTGGACGTCATGATCACCAATGTATTCTTGAAGTTCACGGTCCGACCATGTGAGTCGGTAAGACGGCCATCGTCCAGTAGCTGGAGCAGAACGTTGAACACGTCATGATGGGCCTTTTCGATCTCATCGAACAGCACGACCGAATACGGGCGGCGACGAACTGCTTCGGTGAGCTGTCCTCCTTCCTCGTGTCCCACATAGCCAGGGGGGGCACCTATCAGCCTGGATACGGTGTGCTTTTCCATGTACTCGGACATGTCAATGCGTATCATATTGTTCTCGTTATCGAACAGTTCTGCCGCCAGTGCCTTGGCAAGTTCGGTCTTCCCCACCCCTGTGGGTCCCAGGAATATGAAACTGCCGATGGGGCGTTTTGGGTCCTTGATACCGGCATAAGCGCGTATCACTGCATCGGATACGGCCTTCACAGCTTCGTTCTGTCCGATGAGGCGCTGGTGCAGTTGATCTTCCAGATGAACGAGTTTCTCCCGTTCACCTTCCATGAGCTTGCTCACAGGAATGCTCGTCCACTCGCTGACGACCTCTGCGATATCGTCCTCTGCGACCTCTTCTTTGAGGAGCATGCTCGCCTGCTTCTCCTTGAGCTTGTTCTCCTCCTCTTCATACTGATGTTGCAGGGGTATGAGTGTGCCGTACTTGAGTTTGGATGCCAGTTCGAAGTCCCCTTCGTTCTCCGCCAGTTCGAGGCGTATCTTTGCATCCTCTATCTGCTCCTTGAGCGAACCCAGGTTTGATATGATATTCTTCTCACTTTCCCAGCGTGCTCGCATGGCATCGGATTCGGAGCGGATGTCGGCCAGTTCTTTCGTAAGGTTCTCCAGCCTTTCCTTTGATGCAGTATCCTTCTCTTTCTTGAGTGCCTCGCGTTCGATCTCAAGCTGCATGAGCTTGCGGTCGGCTTCATCCAGTTCAGAAGGTTTGCTGTCAATGGCCGTCCTGACCTTGGCTGCTGCCTCGTCCAGCAGATCGATGGCCTTGTCTGGCAGGAAGCGGTCGGCGATGTACCGGTCGCTCAAGATCGCTGCGGCGACCAGTGCTGTATCCTTGACCCTGACGCCGTGGTGCACCTCATACCGTTCCTTGAGTCCACGCAGGATGGAGATGGTGGCCTCCACATCTGGCTGTTTTATCAGTACGGGCAGGAATCGTCTCTCAAGAGCGGCGTCCTTTTCGATGTACTTGCGGTATTCATCAAGGGTGGTCGCACCGATACAATGCAATTCGCCCCTGGCTAGCATTGGTTTGAGCAGGTTACCGGCATCCATGGCACCTTCGGTGGCTCCGGCTCCTACGATGGTGTGGAGCTCGTCGATGAACAAAATGATCTCGCCATCGGACTCAGCCACTTCTTTGAGGACTGCCTTAAGCCGTTCCTCGAACTCGCCCCGAAACTTGGCGCCGGCGATGAGTGCTCCCATGTCAAGGCCAATGATGCGGCGGTTTTTCATTGAGTCGGGGACATCGCGTTTGGCGATACGCTGCGCCAGTCCCTCTACAATGGCTGTCTTGCCCACACCCGCTTCCCCTATCAGCACGGGATTGTTCTTCCGTCTGCGGGACAGGATCTCAATGGTGTGCCTGATCTCATGGTCCCTGCCGATAACAGGGTCAAGTTTTCCCTGGGTAGCCATTTCGGTGAAGTCGATGCCATATCTCTTCAATGGTTCAAGTGTATCTTCCGGATTTTCTGATGTCACTCGCCGGTTCCCTCTTATTTCTTTGATCGCCTGGAGCAATCGTTCCTCGGTGATACCTGTATTCTCCAGGAGCTTTTTGCTGAAACTGTCTTTTTCCCTAAGTAGCGCCAGCAGGATGTGTTCGACACTGGTATACTCGTCGTTCATCTTCTTTGCCTGAGTATTTGCAGTGTCCAGCACCCGGTTGAACTTCTGGGTCACATAGACCTGCTCACTTCCAGGTCCTGATGTCTGTGGCAGTCCTGAAAGGTGTTGTTCCAGTTCATCAGCAACGGTGGCTAGGGGAACATCCATCTTTTCGAGCAACGCAGGAACGAGTCCACCGGTCTGTTCCATCAGAGCAAGTAGCAGGTGTTCACAATCCGTTTGTTGATGATAGTACCTGGCTGCGATGGTAAATGAGTTCTGTATCCCTTCCTGTGCTTTCTGGGTAAAACGGTTCAGGTCCATTGTTAGCCTCCTTTGTTACAATTTATTTACTTATATTCATTAATTTATTGTTTTTTTATTCTTTGCTTTATGCGTTCTGATAAATAATTGTGCAATATGTTATGTTGCAATCTCAATAGATGGTAATATGTCATACTGTAAACTATATTATTTAAATCTAATGCATAATCTCTATATTTTGCAGATTATATCGAAATCATATCTATATTTATGGGTAACTTTTATATATAATTATGACAAACATCCTATTCGATGACCAATCAGATCGTGCTGATCAATCTTGAGAAGCCCATGAAGAAGGATGTGGAAGATGATTTATTCTGGTTATGTAACAGCTTCGGGCTGTCCTCTGGCCGGGATGTGGAGAATACATCTACAAGGATTGTCATGAGCATGCTGGACAGGATATCTGATAACGAGGAGGTCACCTCCAAGATGATCGCAGATGCTCTTGGGATCAAATTATCGAGAGTTAACCATCATCTCAGAAGCCTTATCGATTCAGGTCTGGTGTACCGGAAGAAACGGGCGCTTTGCCTGCGTGGCGGCAGTCTCAGGGCAGCTGTCCAGGAGATGAGAAGGGATTCCGAACGCATGTTCGATGATCTTGAGAAAATTGCTGCAGAGATCGACAGGGATATGGGTATCAAAAATCGTTGATGAAA
>CAYRGB010000167.1:0-3332 GCA_964423715.1 uncultured Methanosarcinales archaeon
TGACCGATGACGATGTGCTTTCATATCTCATACAACATGTAAGGGAGGGTGTGAGTTCTGTGGTGCTGCATTGTGTGGGGAGGGACATGCTCGAGTCCTTGAAGGGTTCGGAACGGATCATGGGCATGGTGTCCAAGGGTGGTTCTTTCACCAGTGTCATGATGCTGAAGAACGATTGCGAGAACCCCTTCCTCGAGCACTTCGATGAGGTCCTCGATATCCTGCATACAGGGGATGTGGTGCTCTCTCTGGGCAACACGATGCGCAGCGGTTGTGTGCATGATCTGTGTGATGACGTCCAGTTGATGGAGATCGAGACGAACGTGGAACTTGCTCGCAGGGCCAACAAGGCAGGAGTGCAGGTGATCATCGAGGGTATGGGCGGACATGTGCAGGCAAATTCCATCCCTGTATATATGAGATCATACCGCACCCGTTCTGATTTTCCCCTGTTTGTGGCAGGTCCCCTTCCTACGGATATTGGAATGGGGTATGATCATATTGCAGGCGCAGTGGGCGCGAGTATGGCCAGCGGGGCGGGTGCGGACTACCTGTGCTACATCACACCGTCCGAACACCTTGCCCTTCCCACACCCGCACAGGTAAGGGAGGGATTGATCGCATTCAGGATAGCGGCCCATATCGGGGATTCGATGAAGTATGGTGCCGATGAGCAGGACAGAGTTCTTGCCAGATGTCGGGCCCAGTTCGACTGGCAGGGGCAGATGGAGGCATCCATCGATCCGGATCGACCACAGGATATGTGTCCAACGACAGGCCCATGTTCCATGTGTGGAGAGTATTGTGCTATCAAGATCATGAAAGATTATCTGGCTGGAGGGGTATGAACTGGAAGGTGAGTCTCCGTTATTGCAGATGTTCGGGATACGGACACTTGTCATAAAAGATGGCGATGATATGTTGGATGTGCTGGTGCAGGCCTTTGGTGAGAACCATGTGCACCCCCAGGATGGTGATGTGCTGGTACTGGCAGAGTCCGCGGTGGCCACTGCCGAAGGCAGACTGGTGCGGCTGGATGATGTCCATCCTGGCGAGCGGGCCCGGAAGCTTGCGGATCAATATGTACTGGATCCCCGGGAGATGGAGCTTGTGTTGCAGGAGTGTGATGAGATATTCGGCGGTGTGCCCGGGGCGGCTCTGACCATCACTGGTGGCAACCTGTCTCCCAATGCTGGTATCGATGGATCGAACGCCCCTGACGGATGGGTTGTGCTCCTGCCCGAGGATGCACAGCACAGTGCTGCAATGATTCGGGAAAGGATCGAGGAGTACTATGGCTGCCATGTGGGTGTGATCATCGGGGATAGCAGGACCCAGCCCATGCGGCTTGGTTGCGTAGGGGTTGCCTTGGGGACCTCGGGGATCGTGCCGGTGGAGGATGCCCGGGGCGAGCGCGACCTCTACGGGAAGACGTTGCACATCACGCACAAGGCCGTGGCGGACAATCTTGTGTCTGCGGCACAGTTGCTGATGGGTGAGGCAGACGAGGGAGTACCCTGTGTGCTTGTTCGCGGTGCACCGGTAACGATCATCGACGGTTCGGAGGAGATGCCGATGTTCTCAAGGGATGAGTGCATGTACTACAGCAATATCAGGCGGTCGTGAGGTCATACGGTATCTTTTTATATGATAACTGCGTGGTTTTGCGCACAGTTCGCAATACCGCCGAGCAGACAATGTGGTATCAATGCTAACAGACTCAGATAAGTAAAGTAGATAAAGATACAGTTATACAACAGGTGAGTAAACATGAGCGAAGTAGTACTAATGGATTTCACTGCAACATGGTGTGGTCCCTGCAGAATGCAGAAACCGATCCTTGAAGAGATCGAAAAGGAAATGGGCGACAAGGTGGATGTCAAGGAGGTCGATGTGGACCAGAACAACGCCCTGGCGGGGAAATATGGTATCCATGCAATCCCAACTCTTATCATTACGAAAGATGATGTAGAGGTCAAGCGCTTCACAGGGGTTACCAGTGCCGATGTATTGAGATCGGAACTCTACAAGGTACTGTAACTCCGTTTCATTATTCCCATCGGGTCTTTTGGCGCAGATGACTAGGTATAATTCAGAAGTTTCGTCATCCCGCCAAAAGAATTGCCTTTTGATCTAAGAAGTTACCAGTCTATCTATCGTTTTACGAAATATAGTCTCATTATATAGAGGCTGATCCCCACGACCACGAGGTTGTAAAAGGCTTTGAAAATGGGAACATACTGGTATTCGAACCATGTCTGAAGTATTCTTTCTATTGAAAAATAGAGCTGAAAGCTGGATACCACAAGGAACATCATGGCAAGGATAAATACACCCTTCTTGAAATACTCCTCCGTTTTAGGTTTTTTATCCTGAATAGTATCTATCATTTCATTCTCCTCCTCAATATTATCGTCAGTGATAGCATGGATACCATTGTCAACAATACTCCTAATCCGGGCATCCCCATTTCTTTCTGTGTCGCCTGATCGTAATAATCCCAGCTCATATCTTCCTCTTCCTGTACAAAGCTGCTGGTTTCAATGTTTTTGGTCTCTATGCGTGTATTCTCCTCCATCATCATCTCGGGTCTGAGCTGTACATGATCTTCCCCACGTTTGACAATGGTATCGTTTTTCCACACGATAACTTCAACAATATAATTGTGCTGGTCCGGCACAGTTAGTTTCACAGTTTGTATAATAGTGGTTTCGGGTTCGATCTCGCCTGTGTGCGTCCAGATCTTGTCTACGATCAGTCTGGTATCCATTTCCCGTGCTTTTATGAGCACCTGGTAATCCGCACTCGTAGCCCTTCCTTCGTTTGTGAGGTAGATGTCATTCTGGATCATAACCTGCCCTCTATCCACTTCCCGAACGATGAAATCCATCTCCTCGATCTCGATCCCTATGTCCATTACATCCGTCTGCAGTTCTTCCAGATTCTGGAGCGTTACTCCTCCACTGCTTTTCTTCTCATCATCTTCAAAAATAGTGGCAATGATCCTGTACCCATCCATTTTAGGCAGTTCCAGTGCCTGGGAAATGCTTATAGTTTTTTCATTTTCGATGACGCCGATCTCGTCCAGTCTCTGCATCTCAAGGAGATCGGTTTCTGTGTTGAATGCTTTTAGCAGAATAGAAGTGTTCCCGCTTGATCCACCATTATTCTCAATATAGGTGGTGACATTTATAACCACATAGCTGGTCCTGACACTCTCTACAGAAATATCCATGGATGTGATACTGAGATGGCTCTCATCCTCAAAATTTCGATATGGATAAATTTGATCCACTTCTGTATTCCTGGGTTAAGCACCTGGCGTGTATATA
>CAYRGB010000168.1:0-3288 GCA_964423715.1 uncultured Methanosarcinales archaeon
TGTTCAGCAGGAAGTTGATGCCCCTTTCTTCCAGGTCCTTTTTGAAGCTGGATATCACAGATGGGGCATTGTCAGAACCTATGTGCCTCTGTTTGATCTCGATGAACCGGGCACCAACGGACGCCGCCCTGCGCTTGAGTTCCTCTACATCGCTGTTGATGTTGGTGTGGATCTCCTTTGGTGCACCATAGCGCAGAAAGATGCTGTCTACATATTCCACAAGGTCGTATGCACTCTGCCGATCTCCTGTAAACTGTTCAAGGTCCCCTCCAATATCAGGTCTGAGGTTCAGTGTACCATCGGAGAATGTGCCGGCACCACCCACGCCAGACATAATGGCGCATGGGGTGCAGTGCATACATCGCTGAACAGAGTTTATGGGGCAGTGCCTTTTCTCGACATCCCTGCCAGCTTCAATAACCAGCACAGTAAGGTCCCGGGCTGCCAGTTCATTCGCAGCGAACAAGCCGGCTGGTCCCGCTCCTATGATGATCACATCGTATTGATCATCCTGCCTGTCCAGAATGTGTCCCTCCTCTATCCATGGGTGCCTTGCACGTTGACCAGGGGATTCCTCATCACTCATAATAACCTTCGGCATCCCTGCATCTTTCGCATAGCATCAACCCGTTCACGAGCACGAGATCCTCTGCAAAGGTACCACAGTATTCACAGACTCCCTTCTCCTGTTCCGGGATCCGTGGGAGGTTTTGCTCACGGTTCATCTCGATCAGGTCTACCAGGATGGTATTAAGCCCGGGTGACACTGTCAGGATATCCCTGTCTGTAACGATTCCCACTATATCCTCACCTTCCATAATAGCAAGCCTTCTGATACCGGACCTTGTCATCAGCCCTGCGGCAGCAATGATGTTTGTTGATGGTCTTGCAGTTATGATGGGGGAGGACATCATATCACCGGCAGATATCTCAACGGGTTTGATACCGTCCTCTGCTATCTTTCTCACCACGTCCCGTTCGGTGATGATCCCAGCCGCATTCTTATCTTTTGTGATGATCATGCTACCTACGTTGTACTTGATCATTTCCTGTGCGACCTCGGACATGTTTGCTTCCACACCCATGATGATCACTTTTTCACTCATGATCTCACGCACCGACATCTCATTTTCCAGTTCTTTGATCGATGCATCGGTCTCTATATCCTTCTGTGTTCCCAGTACCATAGTTATCACTCTCCTGATCCACTTTTGTATGAATTGTATGCTGTTAGGATGTTTGTTGCTGATGGCATAAATATCTGTTGTGACTCAATTTCTGGTGTTTTCCCCATAAGTTTCCCCTCTGCAATAATATGGCCTTGCATTGCCATTTCAAGCTCCTTCCTGTTTGCGCCTGCATCGATCTCAAGTTCCATGTCAAGCGCGTATATATGGAAATAGTACCTATGGCTCCCAGATAATGGGCAGGGGCCATCATAGGATACTTCCCTGAAATCGTTAACATCCGCCATGCTAGGGACTGATCCTCACCTATCCCAGATACAGGGTCGATGTTCCACACCAGCACAGCCTGCAAACGAAGCTAAAACTATTACTGTTATCACAGGGAAAACTATATTCAGATTAATTTGTAACACACCCCATATTTAATCGATCATCCGACTATTTGAGGTTATTGTCTATTGATGGTCAAAGTTTCATCCTTGAAGAAACCAATCTCAAGTTTATTTATGATGAGTTTGAGATATTGCTCTATAGGAACAAAGAGATGGATATAGACATGCTTGTGGATCATACATTCAATATGTCTGAAACACTGCAAAGATCACAGGGAAAAAATGTATACTCCTGATCGATGAATTCCCTTCCATTATGGAACTGAAGGTAGGTAATGCCCGGATCGGGGATGGTATCTTTAAGAAGATCAGGACAATATTCGAAGATCGGGAGCAAACAACTCTCTGCGTAGCAGGTTCAATTCGAAGTACCATGAACATTGCCGTTCTCTCATCGAGTTCTCCATTCTACAGGCAACTGGTGATCAGGGAAATAGAACCACTGAAGATCGAGCATGTGAGACAACTCTTGCGACAGAACTTTGAGATATCGGAATAATGGATCGATGAGATATACACATTTTCTGCAGAAATTCCATTCTACGTCCAGTTTATCGGGAAAATGCTGGATAAGACCCGGGTGATCACACTGGATTCCATACAACAGATCGAGAAAGAATTCCTGGAGGAAGAAGGAAATCTGCTATTTAAAGAGGTGTTCAATGCACCCGGGTCCAAAGAGAGGATGGTGGTCCTGAGCATTGCCAGAGGGTGCCATACTCCCGGTGATATGGATGTGGCGCTCGAAGACGGGATATAAAATGTCAACAGGTTCCTGACATCCGTTATGGAAAAGGGGTATGTTATAAGGATCGAGAGGGGATATTACACACTGGACGATCCGGTCTTTGAGAAGTGATTGGATCTGCATTACTGAATTTACATATTGTATCTGCACTATTGAACCTGTCAGGTATAGGAGATGGTTCACACCGTCTCATTCACCGCCGCTACCTTACGGCCGCATTTCCTCAACAGATGCTTTGTCCCACCTGCCTCACTGACGATCTGCAGCATCCTGTCAGCATCGGTAATGGCAGTTCCCATGACCGCCGTGAACCCGCTTGCGAACAGTGGGCGAGGGAGCATGGGTGTGGTCGGCCCCAATAGTACCACTTCTCTGGCACTGCCTGCAAGCTGGAGCAATTCATCGATTGTCCAGTTGACCAGTGTGCTGGCAGTGATGATCACCACATCAGCAGACGGAATGGCATTCTTGGCTTCTTCAGGAGGTACCACTGTGATCCTTTTATCAGCAATCTCCTTCTGCTCTACCACGCACAACTCATTCGTGATCGTTAGTATCCGGGGGATCAATGGGCCGAAGTGCCCGACCATGGCAACCCGGTCACTGGGCTGTATCAGATCCAGGACATCCTTTTCAGTGGGCGTGTATCGATGAGGATCATTATCGTTCATCATGGTCGCAAGGGCATTGATCGTCGCAATAACCACACCCGACTGGAATAGATTGTTTGAGGTTGCCATTGCCAAGATATCTGCTGCGGATAAGCCTGCGATCTCACCGGCATCACGCAGTGTATCGCAGTGGGTGTGGACGACTGGCGTGAATGATGCGGTTGGCAGAGAATGCTGTGTGGCGGCAACACCTCCATGACCGGTGGAGAGCTTTACGCCGGTGTAGACGATCCCGATCCTTACATCCTCGACGACGATCTCGGATAAGGGATCACCGAGTTCATTCACGA
>CAYRGB010000169.1:0-3274 GCA_964423715.1 uncultured Methanosarcinales archaeon
CCTTCTCTTTCGCGTCTGGAAGGAAGTTCACATTAAATCCGATGATCACGGAATAGAAAGGATCCTCGATAGCAGATACCTCTATGATATCACGATGCGAGACATCTCCCACATCCGCCTTTCGTATAGGGATACCTTCTTTAGTAAGTTCGTTTACAAGAGCCTCCAGCGAACCTATCGTATCAGCTTTGATCGTTACACCATTGGTGTCGGTATGGATCTGTACATCTTCGATCTCACCCTTCACCTCCGCAATAACATCATCAAGAGTATCCGCGGTGGCAACCCTTACAGAAGCTCCCGAAAGAGCATCGTCAAGGTTTGGTGCAGCGACCTTCAACCCAAGAGCTGCTGTGACCTGATCAACCTGTTCGAACCTATCCTCAGTATTGATCTCTCCAAGGACACGAGGTTTTAGCAGCGCCCTGACCTTCGTCTGTATCGGCTCGTTGAGACTACCAACAACGATCGTGTCACCTTTCGCCAATGTCCCGTCATACAGTATCATATCGATGGTCATACCAAGACCACGTTCTTCCTTCACTTCAAGGATCGTACCTATCCCGGGACTGGTAGCATCATAGTGAAGATTGGATTCCAGGAACTTCTGGGCCAACCCGAGCAGGACCATCAGGACATCGGGGATACCTTCGCCTGTTGCAGCACTAATAGGAATTACACCAATGCTTTTCTGGAAGTCAGCAACTCGGTCGTATCGATCAGAATTGAAACCATTGTTGTACAGCTCCCCCACGATCTCGTAGAACTTTTGATCCAATGAATTTCTCACACGTTCACTCTGCTTGTTGTATGACACCATGAACGGAGCTTCAGGCTGTGGATTCCATCCATGTATCCTGTCGATCTTATTTGCGACGACAACAAAAGGAGTCTTGAACCTCTTCAGGATCTCAAGACTTTCGATCGTCTGGGGCTTGAAACCTTCGTTGATATCAACGATCACCACAGCAAGATCTGCGAGTGCACCACCCCTACGTCTCAGTGACGTGAACGCATGGTGCCCGGGTGTATCAATGAAGAGCAGTCCAGGCACAATGAACTTGTCCTTGAGAGCTGGGTCACTGCATCGTTTCATAATAGCTTCGATGCGGACCTCCGTTGCACCAATATGCTGTGTGATAGCCCCTGCTTCACCTGTGGCTACAGTAGTACCACGTATCCTGTCAAGTAACGTAGTCTTTCCGTGGTCCACATGCCCCATAACACATACGATAGGGGTACGTAGATCCTCATTTGCAGCCATGTGTGATTTTCCTCATTATTTATGTGAACGATCCATACTGACTGTCTGGATAGAATAATTCTCAAATGAATAAATATTGACAATCCTTTCGCACTCTGGATTACTCGTACAGGTACTCCTCATCGATCTTCAAGTAGTCAATGATCTCTGAAACTGCAAAGTGAATCCCTATCTCGCGTTCTGCAGATTCAACAGAATCGGATGCATGAACCACGTTCCTGCCGGTCTCGATTGCAAAGTCTCCCCTGATAGTGCCAGGGAGTGCATCGGCCGGATTCGTCGCACCATTGATGATACGCATGGTACCAATTGCATTCTTTCCTTCGATCACCATCGACACTGATGGACCAGATGTCACATAGGAAATGAGTGAATCGAAGAATGGTCTGTCTTTGTGCTCGTCATAATGTTCTTTGACCACGTCCTCTGCGATCACGTTCATTCGCAGAGCAGCGATCTTAAGGCCTTTCTTCTCGACACGGCTGATGATCTCTCCAACAATTCCGCGCTGGACACCGTCCGGCTTAACCATCACATAAGTTCGTTCCATCAGAAATACCCACTTATATCTTCTTCAGCTGTGCTCTGCCCTTCTCGGTCCATACAGTGCGCCTTGGAAGCCTTCCAAGATCGAAGTTGCTCTTGCACTTGGATGAACAAAAATAATATGTAGAACCGTCCTTTTTTGCATAAAGGAGGCCAGTTCCAGGCTCAAGTACATCTCCGCAGAATGAACATTTCCTTTTTTCCATTGATCATCACCGCGTGGTCAATTTCTTCGCTTCTCTTGATGTTTCGATCAGCATCATTATATCGCCGATCCTCACAGGACCCACACAATTACGTGTGATGATCCTGCCCTTGTCACGGCCTTCCAGAACCCTGCACTGTATCTGGCTAGCCTCACCATGCATACCGGTATTGCCAATGACGTCAATGACCTCAGCAGCAAAACCCAAATAACCTTCGTCTGCCATAGGAGATTACCTCTGACCTTCGATCATTTAAGTGCGCTGACTTTCTGCACAACATCTTCCACGATCTCAGCACCCTTGCCAGCATCAATGATCACGACAGCAGCGCATGCAACACCTATACCACAGGCCGCACCCAGTTCCTTCTGCTGTTTCACAAATATATAGGGTGTGTTCTTTTCCTCACAGAGAGCAGGGAGATGGGCAATTACTTCAGCAGGTTCGACATCATCTGCAATAACTGCTAATTTGGTAATGCCTCTTTCGATAGCCTTTGTAGCCTCGTTTGTGCCTTTCTTCATTCGACCAGTGTCTCTTGCTATCTCTACTGCTTCAAGTGCTTTATCTGCCAATTCATCTGGAACATCAAATTTTGCCATATTTATATCTCCTTCGAAACTACAGCAATATGCTGCCGTTTGTCATTATTCATTGCAAGTAACATTATAAGCGTAAGTTCAATCGATAGATATATACCACATCATATTGAACGCAAACGCGATTGATATGAATCGCCACATTTACATATATAACTTGCGGCAAGTTCCACCCATGGCTCTAAAAGTGTATGATCACGCACATAACTTATGTAATTTTAACCACTTGTGTGGGGTGAGAGGGGGAAACTGCTCTCACCACGATGGCTCAGCTGCAAGCGCGTAGAAGTTAGGCGCATTGGACGTGATGGTCACTTTCGTAATATCCCCATCAAATCGAGTATCATAAACCAGCCCGCGTTCGGTACCATTCTGTGCATAACTGGTCAGATTCCCGATAGTACTGTCAGTGGCATTCAGATACACCGAAGTACGTGCATAATAAGTACCATTGATCAATGTTATCCCTACATAATACTGATCCGCAAATCCATCGTCTATCTCTGTGACTCGCTGGAACTCAGCACTCGGCCCTGCATAACTTAGAATATGGTCGAACTTATCACAACTTACAGACATTCCCGACAAGACATCGAGCACATCCTCCACCTGACCCTTTTTACCCAATATCATAGGACTGCCGATCACATTGTAGAGAT
>CAYRGB010000170.1:0-3251 GCA_964423715.1 uncultured Methanosarcinales archaeon
ATATATGTCCAGCTTGTGACTGCTGTTCACTTCGCCTATTATGGACGCTTCCAGGCCCACATCCTCGAACGTCTGGATGCATTCCTCTGATCGATCGGGCATTGATGTCAATATGTAACCGGTAGCTGGATATATCTTGAGCCACTGTTCAAGGCCAACATTGTCAGGTTTGGGTATTTTGGTAATATCCACGGATGCACCCACCCCGCTGGTCTCACAAAGCATGCCCAGAGTTCCGATCGTGCCTGGATTACTGATGTCCTTGCCGGCAGTGGCAAGACCAGCTTCTCCTATGGTCTGCATCACAAGGAAGCGATCACGCACAGTCTGGGCATCCTTGAAGGACGTGGTATCCCAGCTATAGGGAGAGTTCTTCCCGACCCTTCCATCCATATCATAAGCGGCGATGATCGCATCACCTGGTTGTGCGGTATCACTTCGGATGAGACTGTCCTTTTTTGCGATCCCTATGATGGCAACGGCCAAGGATTTGTAAGGAGTGTCAGGGTGTATGTGTCCGCCGACCATCGGGACCCCAAACTTGCGAATTCCATCACTGATCCCTCGCATCATCTCCTTTGACACGTCCCTGTCATCAGATGACAGGACATTTACCATTGCCAGAGGACGTCCACCCATAGCGGAAATGTCGTTCACATTGACAACGACCGAGGTATAGCCAGCCCACCAGGGACTTGCGTTGACGATCCTGCCCCATATCCCATCGGCCGCGAACAGGATCACATCCCCTCTCCCAATATCGATCACAGCAGCATCGTCCCCCATATCAACAACGGTACCACCATATTCGGAGCGCACGCTCTCGAACATGTCCACGATATCAGCAATCGGTTCTTTCCTTGTCACACCCTCGAATTCACGGATACTGGTTGCCAGTTGCTGCAGGTCCAAATTAACACCCTGTTAACATTTGTTTTAAGCTTGTAGGCATTCACTGATCATGTTGTGAACTTGCTTCTTTTAACGACTCGACCTTGATGATGTCCCTGCGCTGATGGCTCATTTCCGCTCCTTCCTCCTGATTGAGGTCCTTCCCCAGAAGCCCGTAGGCATCTGACCGGCACTGTCGGCAGTGGCGCATCTGCAGTACGTACGGCTCACAGGCATCCTGTATTGCTTTTCGTTCTTTGTTCGTAGGAGGGATCATGTCAGCAAAGGCAGCCACACAGATCAGGGGCATGACGTTCATGATATATACTCCAAGTTCCCTGACCTTTTTAGCCACATCCAGAATATGTTTGTCATTGATACCTGGGATCAGTACAGTATTGATCTTCAAAACAATACCTGCTTCCACAGCAGCCTTGATACCTTCAAGTTGTTTCTCGATAAGGATCCTAGCACCCTCCACACCTCGATAGGTTTTCCCATTATATCGGACATGATCCACGATCCTGGCCTCTATCTCCGGATCAATAGCATTCAGGGTGACGGTCAGTGTGCTCACACCCACATTGATGATATCATCCATATGATCAAGAAGGCCCAGGCCATTGGTACTCATACAGAGTGTGACATCAGGCAGTTCCTGCTTTATCAGTTTGAAGGTCTCAAAGGTCTCATCGTTCGCAAGGGGATCTCCTGGTCCGGCAATAGCCACTACTTCGATGAATGGGTGCTCCTTGACCACTTTCTTTGCCTTCTCCAGTGCCTCTACGGGTGTCAGGACCTTACTGGTTACACCAGGGCGGCATTCGTTGACACAATCATATTTGCGGTCACAGTAGTTGCACTGGATATTGCATTCTGGGGCCACAGCTAGATGTATCCTACCAAATTTATACTGTGCGTCCTTATTATAACATGGATGTCTTGCGACCTTACGCCAGACATCGTTACCTTCTTCATTTGTTGTGTCGTCCACGGTGCTGTTATTTGTATCGTCAGGCAAGATAGTTCCTCCAGTAATATACAAGTAATTATATGTTTCCAATTTCTATCATGTTACATATAGATATAGGTTTTGGATTTCAATCGATCCCATTGATCTCGCACCATTTACCATGTCCTTCCCAGACCCTCACCGATAGGGGGAACGGGAGTTGTTCTGACAGTTGGTTGTGAATGTGTTCACAGATGTTCTCGGCACTCGGGAATTCAAGTATGTCATTAAGGAGTCGATGGTCGTATTCAGCAAGGGTGTTCTTCACGGTTGTTTTGATCTCATAGAAGTCCATGACCATGCCGTTTTCCTTTTTCTCACCCTGCAGGACCACTTCGACCTTATAGGTATGTCCGTGAACGATACCACATGTCCTGTGTTCTGGTAGATAGTGTGCGCTATCTATGTATTCGACAATTCCAAGTTTCATTTTTGTCATTATAAACACCCCCACATTTTATGGGTCTGTGGGATTATTAGGGTATTGATATTCTGTAGCAATCGATCCTGCAGTTCAAGCAAGGATCTGACGTCCGATGCAGCAGCTTTTTGTGTCACGGGCTGTAAAACCGCACAGGAGATATAATCAGATATTTCATCCACGATATCAAGAATGTATTCTGCATCTGCATCTTTTGTTATAACGAGTTTGCAGAAGCAATCCCGTTCTTTTGTTGTCCGCAGGATCCGGAAACATTCGATGGTACTGTCCATATGGGATCCGAGGTCATCTCCTTCAAATTCTCCAGGCAGTTTCACGTCACCGGCAACATAGGATATTTTCTTCGCGATCTGTTTTGCGTTTGAGGGAAGAGTCATATTTGTTTCAAGGTACAGCGGTGGGTGGACGTCGAGCTGTTCGATAAAATCAGAATGTAGCAGTGGTTCTCCGCCGGTCAGAGAGACTGAATGTATGTTCTGGTAGGAGGAGACCATGTCCTCGATATTTTTCAAGCTTAGAGGATTTGGGATCGCTTCGAACTCCCCCGAACCCGGTTCCTTTTCGAACTGGCAGTGACTCACATTGTCAGTGGGTGTATCGCAGTACGAGCATCTCAGATTGCACCCAACAAAGCGTATGAATGCCTGTCGCACACCGACATATGTTCCTTCACCCTGGACCGAGCAGAACACCTCCGATACCTGTGTGGACATCAGATCACATCCAATGGCCTGGATTTTCGCAGGTCCTTCTCTATATCATCGATCTCGGATACATAACGCGTTGCTATGCTGGTCATCATGTCATCAATATCAGTTCCACTGGTCCGTACTCCCATATCTTCCAGATTCCCATAATGGTTATGTGATACATTGATCCCGAAATGAATCTTCTGGGACACTGCAG
>CAYRGB010000171.1:0-1523 GCA_964423715.1 uncultured Methanosarcinales archaeon
CGATCGGGGTGATAGATTGTGATTTCAGCCACCCTCCAGAACAGATCCCATTATTCCTGAAGAAGATCGAGGAGGGGTGTGATGTAGTCTTCGGGACGCGGTATGCCAGTGAAGGTGAGATCCGGGGCTGGGGTGCCAAAAGGAAACTGATATCAACCGGTGCGACATTTCTGGCACGATCGTTGATCCCGAAATCCACGGACCCTGTAAGCGGCTTTTTTGTGATCGATCGATCCGTCGTGAAGGGTGTGGTGTTGCGTCCACGTGGATACAAGATCGGACTGGAGATTCTTGGGAAGGGAAACTGGTCGAAGTATTGTGAGATCCCATATGTGTTCCAGGATCGAGAAATGGGCAGCAGTAAATTGGGTAAAAGGGAGATATATGAGTACATATTGCAGTTATTTGATATTTTCATGTATAAGGTCAAGTCACTGAAATATATATAATTTAGAACTATAAAAATAACTATTAGCAAAAGACATATTCGGAGCCTGTGAGATGAAATGGGGAACACATCAGAAGTAACTGTTTAAAGGGAACAGTTCCCTTCCCCAAGAAACCCCGTAATACTGGAAAATCGTTTGCCTTGATGCAAAAAACGTGACTTGGACTTTGCAGGGAATCATGTTGATGCCATGTGGCACATGTTACAATATGATGCGTCAGATGATTACATGGTCAATAAATAACTCCACTGCATATTACCTAAAAAGATAATACCCCTTATCTATTTCCTTTACTATATATACATAGACTACAATCCTTTCCTGAGGACAAAACATCTGGTACGCTCAGTCACCGTGGCCGACATGTATCAGATGGTCCCACAAAGATAGATAAAATATAGGGGAGACACGATGTCAAAAGTAATACTATACAAACAGGAAACAGGAACCGTAGATCCAGCAGTCGTTTTTTCCACAGTCTTTGACAGACATGGTCATGTGTTCAGGACCCGGATGCATCGTCTATACCCAGGTCATGCATACAACCGTGGAGAATGAACATATAATCCACAGGAAAAGGGACATGAAGGACAGAACATTTGTCTACCTGCAGCCCAGTACAGATGAATCATCGTCTCTGCTCTTTTCGATCCAGATGGGAGCCGACGGACAGGGCTGAACAGAATACATGAACTCGGTTTGAACCATTTCCGTTCAGTACTACCTGAATGGACCTTTTTTTCATGATCCCCACGATACAAAACTAGGCATAGCCCTTGCAATCTCGTTCTTTTCTGCAAGCTTATGTAGTAGTAAGACCAATTCAACTACCATGGAAAATGATAACATCATCACTGCCGTCAATAACACCCTGCAAAAGAACAACTCGGATGCCTTCCTGATGAGAGGTGGTTCCAACGATGCAGACCTGTATTTCTCAACACATTTTCTCACCTCGGACCCTTTCACCTATGTCCAGACAAAGGATAAGACCGAGATCCTTCTGGTCCCGGACATGGAAAAGGGACGGGCTAAGATGGAATCCAGGATTCTGGAGATACGCACTCTGGAGGA
>CAYRGB010000171.1:1533-3228 GCA_964423715.1 uncultured Methanosarcinales archaeon
ACTATGGGTATCGTACAAAGGTGAAGGCAACAACGGATGGGTCCCTTGCCTACTGCGAAACCCTGGCAGAACTGCTGCAGCAGGAGGACGTCAGGAGAATACTGGTGCCCTATGATTTCCCGTACTATACTGCCCAGACCCTGAAGGAGAGAGGATTCACGGTCACACCCATACGAAGCCCCTTCCGGGATATACGGGCACAGAAATCGGAGGCTGAGATCGGGAACATCCGGTCGGTCCAGGACGCCTGTGAGCAGGCCATGGGTGCTGCCATCGAGGCGATATCCAATGCCGATGTGGTGGATGGTGTGCTCTTTGAACAGGAAGAGGAACTAACATCCCAGCACGTAAGGGCAACCATCGAACATCGCCTGCTGGATTATGGTTGTGAGGCAGAAAGTACCATTGTTGCATGCGGCAAGGGATCAGCTAATCCGCACTGGGAAGGAGAGGGAGCACTGCTGGCCAATGAGCCCATCGTGATCGATATCTTCCCGCGCAGCAAGACGAACCGATACTATGCGGACATGACCCGCACGGTGATCAGGGGTACAGCATCAGATAAACTAAAGGATATGTACAAGGCTGTGGTGGCAGCACAGGACACAGGTCTGGCGATGGTCCGTCCGGGTGTGACGTGTGGCGATGTGCACAGTGCCGTCTGCGATGAGCTGGAAAAACGAGGATATGCCACCACCAGGAACGACTCGCAGGTAGGTTTTATCCATTCCACCGGCCACGGTGTCGGACTGGACATACATGAGTTCCCCAATGTGGGCGACAATGATGTCGTATTGAAAGAAGGGAATGTGATCACCATCGAACCCGGGCTCTACTACCCTGATGTTGGGGGATTGCGTATGGAGGATCTGGTGGTCGTTACCACAGCCGGTTATGAGAACCTGAACCATTTTGAAAAGAACTTTGTATTATCAGACTAAAACCCAGATCATTCTAAACTGTAATGAAGGTGTATATCATGGCAGATAATATCCAGGAAATCGAAGAGATCATTAAGAAATATATGCAAGCCGGCGAGATCCTATCAACGGTACGGGGAGAGGCAAAGGACAAGATCAAGATAGGAGCTGCTCTCCTGGATGTTGCTGAGTTCGTTGAGCAGAAGACCATCGAACTTGGGGGGATGCCCGCATTCCCCTGCAATATCTCGCGGAACGATGAGGCTGCACACGCCACGCCCTGCGCTGGTGATGAGACGGTATTTGGCAAGGATGTGGTGAAACTGGACATCGGAGTGCATGTGGATGGATACATTGCAGATTCTGCCATCTCCGTGGACCTGACCGGTACTAACCAGGACCTTATGGAAGCCTCAAAGGAGGCACTGTACGCCGCCATTGATCTGGTCAAGAGTGGAGTGAACACCGCACAGCTGGGTGCTGTGATCGAGGATACGATCCATGGCTATGGTCTCAAACCCATTGTGAACCTGACAGGCCACGGGCTGGCACAGTACGTGGCCCACACGCCGCCAAGCATCCCGAACAGGCACGTCGGGCAAGGGGTGATCCTCAATCAGGGGGACATCATTGCCATTGAGCCCTTCGCTACCGATGGGGTCGGCAAGATCGCAGATGGATCGTGGGCACAGATATACCATGTGATCAATAACAAACCGGTACGTATGCCTGCCGCCAGGAAACTCCTGAAGGAACTCCAGCAATACAGAACATT
>CAYRGB010000172.1:0-2836 GCA_964423715.1 uncultured Methanosarcinales archaeon
CGGTTGGGGCGGTGGCGCTGCGAAGGCCATGGAAAAGGAACTCAAAGCAGCTGGATTTGAGATCATCGAACCAAAACTGCAGGCGAAGTTTCGACCTGATAAGGATACACTTGAAGCATGTCGGGAACTGGGGCTGCGGCTTGCTGAGGAAACGACCCGCTGATCAGATAATTTAATATTCATAATTTTTTCAAAAAAAGGAGAGTGCACAATGAAATTCGAAGGAGAACTTGAAGAAGAACTATATGAGCGATCAAAGAAAAATGCAGAGACGAGTGGCTACCGGCTGAACCCGGACTATGATATCATCACCACAGCGATAAAGGGCATTTCCAATAATAAGCGTGAATATGGTGAATGGTATTGCTTCTGTCAGAAACGTACCGGTGACAAGGAGCAGGACAAGAAGATCATATGTCCCTGTGCCGTCCGTGCGAGGGACATTGCTGCCCGCGGCTCGTGCAGATGTGGTCTCTACATCAAATGAGGTGATACAATGGGAGTCTCTGAAATAGGTGAAAAGTACATATGCAATATTTGCGGTAACGAGGTCGTAGTGACGAAAGTTGGTGGCGGAGTCTTGGTCTGCTGCGGTGAAGAGATGGAGCTAGTGGAATAATCGTAAATAAGGTGTACACATGATATGTGTATGTGAATATCTTGCGATATTTATCAGGTGATCAAATGAAATGCTATGAATGTGCAAAGAATGGAAAGGACACAGAGGCTGTTGGCATCTGTATTGTGTGTGGAGCTGGTGTTTGCAAGGACCATCTGAGACGGGAGAAGGTCCCGATATGGGAAGGGGAATACGACATACGCCTGAAATGTATGGGAGATTCGTGCAAGTCCAAGGATATGGAACCTCTGTTGAAAATACTGTGTATTCCGTGCCACGATGCTCTTGAGGAGAATTTTTGAGGTGATATGATGAAATGTTATGACTGTATGGAAGAAGGCAAGGACACATATGCTACGTCTATGTGTATCCTCTGTGGCAAGGGTCTGTGCACAGAGCACTCGAAGGTGTTGGAGCTGCCTGTTTCGGTAGGCATGCCCCCAAAGGTGGAGCGTTTGCCCAAAGGACTTCCCAGGCACATGTGCATTTATTGCCTGAAAAATACGATCGAAGAGGGATTTGACTGATTGGCTGCACTGGCGGCCATCTCTATTTTTAAAAGAGGAATAAATATATGAGCGAACAAGGAAATATAGTGGATGATATTGGGGAGAAGCTGGGTTTCACTCCTCCCATACTGGAAACGCTTGATGAACTGGATTCAGAGTTTGTGGAGAAGTATAGGCACTGTCACAACAATATACTTACTGATGGAGCCATCCCTGCAAAGTACAAGATCCTGATGGCGCTGGCTGTGGTGGCATCCAAGCAGTGTGAAGCGTGCACGGTATCTCAGATGAAGAGCGCGTTGAATAATGGTGCTACCAAAGAAGAGATCATGGAAACCCTTGCGGTCATATCCATCACGTCCGGTGCACCGGCTGTCTCTGCATGCCGGGATGCTCTCAAGTTGTTGAAGGACTAAAATTTATGGTGAACCCAGTGGTGTCCTGATCGGATCATCAAAACTATAGATTAATGTAAGGGAAGAGATTGACCATATGAAACACCTATACCTTTTTGTCAGCATATTACTCATATTGGTATTGTCGGGGGTCTCTTGTGCCGCTGAACCTACTGCACATGGTGCGGTGTTATCCGAAGATTTTACCAGCAGCTCGAAATGTTCCAGCTGCCATGCGATCCTCCGTAGCCAGTGGGATGGGAGCATGCATGTTCATGCATTCGAAGATCCCTTCTATCAAAAGGAGCTTGAACTTGCGAGTAAGGAGACGAATGGTTCTCTCGATGTATTCTGTACTCGTTGCCACACGCCTATAGGGGTCGTGGGGGGAGAGATCCCACCAGTTGACGGTTCTCAGCTTAGTGATATTGCAAATGAAGCTATACAGTGTGATTTTTGCCACAGCGTATCTGATAGTTCTGGTGTGGGAGATGGGTCGTTCGTTGTAACACCCGGAGATATCAAATGGGGTCCCTTCGATGATTCCAGATCTGCATATCATGGATCTGAGTATTCGGAATTACATACCAGCGCTGAGTTCTGTGGGATGTGTCACAATGTGAAACATCCGGGCAATGGTCTTGTACTGGATGATACGTACACAGCATGGGAAAATGGACCCTATGCACAAGCAGGTGTACAATGTCAGGATTGTCACATGACGCCAGGCATAACACAATTTGAAGCAGATCCCGGGCGTGCGGGGTCAGGTGCTCCTAAAAGGGACCACATCTGGACCCATCATTTTGTGGGGAGCAATGCGTTCATGTACGATATCCTGGACGAGGATGAGCAGAGGGACATGGCGATCGAGAGGCTCCAGAGAGCGGCAACTCTTGATGTAACAGTTCCCGAGACCGCTCCTACAGGAGATATTGTGACCATTGATATATCAATCACCAATTCCGGAGCAGGCCATAAATTACCCACGGGTCTGATCGAGGCCAGGCAGATGTGGTTGGATGTGAGTGTTATGGATGTAGAGGGAATGGAGATATATAGGTCCGGATCATTGGATGAAAATGGAAGCATCATCGATGCTGAGATATATCACTCCGTGCTGGAAGATTCCAGTGGAGAAGTGACCACGAAGATATGGAAAGCTGAGACTGTCGTATCGGATAATCGCATACCTCCAAAGGAAACGGTTACTCAGCAGCACACCTTCATTCTTCCGGAGGGTGCTGTGGACCCGATCTCTGTGGATGTAGAGTTGATGTACCGTTCAGCTCCCCAGTCAATGATCGATGAAC
>CAYRGB010000172.1:2846-3217 GCA_964423715.1 uncultured Methanosarcinales archaeon
ACCCGCGATCGAAATGGCCACTGCATCTGAAGATATCAACGGGGGAACGGAAAGTTCAGAACCCATTCCGAGTATAGGACTGCTCGGTCTGTTCATGGTAATTGCAGCTGCCTTCTATCGCAGAAAACGTACAGGTAGATAATTATAGGAGAAATATTATGCCACCAATTGTAGATACCAATAAGTGTGAAGGAATAGGGGCATGCAAGGACGTGTGCCCAGCAGATGTTTTCGAGATCGCAGACGACGGTTCTGGGAGTATGAAGTCCATAGTTGCACGTCCGGACGATTGTATCGATTGTGGAATGTGTGTCGATGAATGTCCTACAGAAGCAATAACACTGGAATGAATGTTAAAATAGAAAGGGATG
>CAYRGB010000173.1:0-3172 GCA_964423715.1 uncultured Methanosarcinales archaeon
CATATTTGGCACTCACTGACAAACTTTCAACAGGTGACCATGAAGTAATGGTAAGAACCATATCTCATAGTGGCACCATCAGTATGGACACAATACAATTCTCTGTTGGAGGAGCTCCAGCCAGTGAAACTACCCGGGATGTTGCTTCCGCATTAGAAGACGTGATCGAGGACATGAATGTTAGTGAGGGGATCTCAGATCTGGCAAAAACACCCGGATTTGGTTCACCTGTCGCACTGTTGCTGCTGTGCGCTGCTGCATTGATAATGCGCAGATGATACCTCCCATATATCCGGATTTTGACCTTATACCATTTTTTGATTCATAATCTTTATAAACAATTGTTGTATTAATATTGCCAGAATACCTTATATCAATAACAAATAATGTGATAATACCATGAGATACGTAATGAAATTTGGCGGAACATCCATTGCAGACGGGAAAAAGATACGCCATGTTGCAAAACTCCTGAAGGACTACCATGATGCAGGTAACCAGGTCGTTGCTGTGACCTCTGCCCTGGGAGGGGTTACCGACGGGCTCCTCACCAATGCGACCGAAGCCTCAAGAAAAGGGAAGGTATCCCAGATAAAGGAGTTCATGGCCGATCTTGCAAAAAAACACTATGATGCGATCAGCGCCGCCATTGACAATGAACGGGTTATCGATGAGACCGTGGAACAGATCGATACTCGTATAGACGAACTGGAAAAAGCACTGATCGGTATATGCTACCTCGGTGAACTTACCCCACGTTCCATTGATTACATATCGTCCTATGGAGAACGGCTGGCTGTGCCCATCGTCAGCGGTGCGATCCGATCCCTTGGCATCGGGTCAAGGGCCTTTACCGGGGGGGAAGTGGGGATCGTGACCACTGATGAGTACGGTAATGCCCACCCCCTTGAACGAACATACGGACAGGTCAAAGAGACCCTCTCCCCATTGATAGAAGACCACATCCCTGTGGTCACCGGCTTCATTGCCGAGAGTGAGGAGAGGATCATTACAACGCTGGGCCGTGGAGGATCAGACTTTTCTGCGGCCATCATCGGAGCATCCATAAATGCTGATGAGATATGGCTATGGAAGGAGGTTCACGGCATTATGACCAGCGATCCGAAGATCGTACCGAATGCCAGACCAATACCACAGATCTCCTACATCGAAGCCATGGAACTATCGTATTTTGGTGCAAAAGTACTGCACCCCCGAACCATTGAACCTGCGATAAAACATGGTATTCCGGTACGTGTGAAAAACACTTTTGACAGTAATTTTGAGGGGACGCTCATTGTGGCAGACCAAACCCAGAGTGAGGATGTGGTCAAAGCTGTTACGCTTATCAGGAACGTTGCGACCATCAACATCTCCGGTGCAGGGATGGTGGGCACGATTGGAACGGCTGCCAGGGTATTTACAATTCTCGCGGACGCAGGAGTGAACATCATAATGATCAGCCAGAGTTCATCCGAGGCGAATATCTCATTCGTGGTAGAAGATCCAGACCTGGATGAGGCTCTTGAAGCACTGGAATCATTGATGCACAATAATGTGATCAGAGATGTTGGACATAACAAGGATGTCTGCGTGATAGCGGTTGTTGGTGCAGGTATGGATGGAATTCCCGGTGTGGCAGGACGGGTATTCAATGCCCTTGGACAGGAGAAGATCAACGTGATTATGATCAGCCAGGGTTCATCACAACATAACATATCCTTCGTGGTGAGCGAAAATGAAGCAGTGCCGGCGATACAACTGCTCAACCGCGAGTTCGAGCTTGGAACTGTTCCCAGTGGAGAGTGAATAATATGAAGAAAGAACACCTGACATACGCCGATTCCGGAGTGAACATCAAACAGGAAGAGTCCACCATCCAGACACTGACAAGCAGCATGACCTACCGAAGAGAAGGACTTGGTGCTCCATTGACCGACATCGGCCACTATGCGGGGCTCATCGATTTTGGAGAATATGCCCTTGCAATGGCGACAGACGGGGTTGGTTCAAAGGTCCTCATTGCCAACGAAATGAAACGCTGGAATACCATGGGGATCGACTGTATAGCCATGAACGTCAATGACCTGCTTGCTATCGGGGCCGAGCCAATCAGTTTTGTGGATTATCTGGCACTTGAGGAACATTCTGATGAATTTGCCCGCCAGCTCGGTGAAGGCCTGACGAAAGGTGCCGAGATCTCACGGATGACCATTGTAGGAGGGGAGACCGCAACTCTGCCCGATATCATTAACGGCTTCGACCTGGCCGGCACGTGTCTGGGAATGGTCAGGAAAGACAAGATCATTACCGGTGAGAAGGTCACTCTGGGAGATGCCTTGGTAGCCATCCCCAGTAACGGAGTACACAGTAATGGATATACGCTGGTGCGAAGGATCATCAATGACGCTGGATGCTCATATCATGATCCCTTCCCCTATGATACCTCGACCACCATCGGGGATGAACTCCTGATACCCACACACATTTATATGGAGATACTGGATGTGATAAAGGAATGCGATGTGCACGGCCTGGCCCACATCACAGGCAGCGGTCTGCTGAAACTCAAACGGGTCACAGACCTGGGGTTCGACTTCTCTGACCCACTGGAACCATGCCCCATCTTTAAGTTCCTGCAGGAACAGGGACATGTTGATGACCTTGAGATGTATAAGACGTTCAACATGGGAATGGGCTTTTTGATCATACTCCCTCAGGACCAGGCTGAGAAGGCAGCCAACATGACAGGTGGCAAGGTCGTGGGCCACATTGTGGAAAGCGGCATTCGTGTGGAAGATCTGGAGATCGTCTGAGGGATAACATGACCTGTATCAGCGAATTACCATATGAGATACTGCTAAAAGATGTAACACCCGCACAGTGTGAAGCATATATCCAGGAGCACTGCAATGAGGTGTTCCACGTGTCCGGAGGATATCGCCTGCGTGGTGTGTTCCTTCGTGGTGGGAGATCCATACCCATAGGCGCGAAAGGTAACGATATTCTGTTCCAGTTCGTGAAACCATGCACCGGCCTGTTCGTGCTCAAACTATCGGATGCACAGGACGAGATCGAGCAACTTCGCTCCGGTGATCAGAAAAATTGACCTTACAGCCCAAGTTTGACAGTTTTTATCCTTTTCTTAAGAGAATGTGTTCTCTTTCAACTC
>CAYRGB010000174.1:0-3136 GCA_964423715.1 uncultured Methanosarcinales archaeon
ACATATACTGGAATGGTGATGATGCGGACATAGCGAGATTTTTTAAACAGCTTAAGAAGATTGATGGCTGGAAGATGAAGAGCATCACTTACAAAGAGGATAGCAAAGAATAACACTCATCCGACCTTGGATCCCAATCGATATGTGAGGAACAATAATGAGAGAAATTGACCCTACCGAATGCGAACATCTTATTTCATCGATCGAACTGATGGCATCACATCTGTATAATATTGCAAAGAAGCTCAACAAAGAGGACATCAACCGCATGATATCCGACATCATGAACGCCAATGCCATCTTTGTGATGGGTGCTGGACGCTCTGGCCTTATAGGTAAGACGTTTGCTATGCGGCTTATGCATCTTGGATTTACATCCTACGTGGTCGGAGAATCCACTACCCCCGCTGTAGAAGAGGACGATGTCGTGATCGCCATATCGGGTTCAGGGGAAACCCGCTCGATCGCAGATCTTGGAAAGATCACAAAGGACATTGGTGCAACACTGATCACGGTGACCTCGAATCGCAATTCAAAGCTCGGAGAACTCGCAAACACCGTGGTGGAGATCCCCGGACGAACGAAGGATGACCTTGGAGGATATCTGGAACGGCATATGCGCGGGGAATATTCACAGCTGACCCCTCTGGGAACCTCCTTTGAGATCGCATCCATGGTATTCCTGGATTCCCTGGTAGCAGAACTGATCGTCATCACCGGTGCATCCGAGGAAGATCTGAAATCAAGGCATGCCAAACTGGAATGAGGGGAGAGCACAATGGCCACAGACAGGTTCGCACATCGGGTTCAGGACATCGATATCTCAGGGATCAGAAAGATGTTCGAAGCCGCGGGCCCGGATGCCATTAATATGGGTCTGGGACAGCCGGACTTTGGCACACCTGAACATATTAGAAGGGCTGCCATCGATGCGATCAATGAAGGGTTCACTGGTTATACATACGGACCGGGCATTTTGGAACTGCGGCAGGCATTGAGCCGCAAGTTCGAAAACGACAATGGGTTTGAGGTCGGTCCGGACGAGATCATAGTAACATCCGGCGCATCCGAGGCATTGGAGATCGCAATTGCAGCTCTGGTAGACCCTGGTGATGAGGTGCTTGTGGCTGACCCGGGATTCGTTTCGTACAGGGCACTTGTGGGGATCATGGGTGGACGGGACGTCAGCGTGCCGCTTGGAGAAGAACTCACCATTAAACCCAATGACCTGGCCGAGCGCATCACGCCGAAGACAAAGGCTATGATCATCAATTCCCCGGCCAATCCCACCGGAGGGGTGCAGAGCAAGGATGACATGAAGGCTTTTGCCGAACTTGCCGATGACCATGATATCACCCTGATATCGGATGAGGTGTATGAACATTTCATCTATGAGGGAGAACACATCAGTCCTGCCCGGTACTCTGATAATGTGATCACGGTCAATGCGGTCTCAAAAACCTATGCCATGACCGGCTGGCGATTGGGATATACTGCCGCACGAGCTGAATATACACAGCAGATGCTCAAAGTGCATCAGTATGTCCAGGCATGTGCCAATTCCATTGCACAGAGGGCCGCACTGGCAGCTATCGAAGGCCCCATGGAACCTGTGACAACAATGCGAGATGAGTTCAGACAGCGCCGTGACGTGCTGGTCGAAGGGCTCAACCGCATGGGGATCAAGTGTGAGCCTCCGGAGGGTGCGTTCTATGTGTTCCCCTGGGTGGGTGAATCTACCAAAGTAGCATCCACGCTCATATCCAATGGCGTCGTGGTCGTACCAGGAGAAGCTTTCGGGGACGCCGGGGCAGGATACGTCCGCATGTCCTATGCAACATCCATGGACGATATCAAAAAAGCACTTCAGATCATGGAACGGGTCCTGTGAGCCGTTCTGGTCACAGTGAACTCTCTTTTTTCTTTGCCAACATTTCAACAAGCTGCTCAACAACCACATCCACACCCTGTTTCGTCTCAGTGGATATGACCAGATCAACAAAGTCCAGTTCCTGGAACTGAGGAAGATCGGCTTTGTTGGCTACAACGAGAATGGGCAGCTCGAAGTTTTCCCGGACCTCATCCAGCAAATGTTTCTGGTCATCGATCACATAACCACAGCTTTCGCTTGCATCCACAATGAACAGTACAACCGACTCAAGATGTTTCAGGGCAGTGATTGCCTGTCGCTCCACGTCGTTACGATCGGACATGGGACGGTCAAGCAGACCCGGGGTATCCATTACCTGGTACCGGTCGTTGCCTTTTTTGAAATGACCGATGGAAACGCCTTTGGTGGTGAACGGATATGATGCAATCTCGGGACGTGCCCCGGTTATCAGGGCCATAAAGCTGGATTTTCCGACGTTCGGATATCCTGCGACCACGATGGTCGGCTCCTCATGCACATCAGGGAGTTTTCGTAACTGATTTCGAGCATCATTGAGGAACCTGAGATCAGGGTCAATGGATGACATTATAGAAGCCATACGCCCGAACGCCTCTTTGCGGGTTTTTATAGGACTGTCACTCTTGCGTATCTTCATCACGAATTCCCTGGAAAGCTCGTGGATCTTTGTACCTGCCCAGTCCGCGGATGAGAGGGATTGTCTTAGCTTGTCGACCCCTACCAGGATATCGGCGATCTCGTAATAGAAACCGGGTAATTCATCGAAGCTTGGAAAACGGCGTACTATGTTCGCAAGGTTATCGGAAAAGATGTTCCCCGCTGTCAGCACCATTGATTCATTTGCTTTCAGGGCACTCTCCCTGCCCGTGATCTGCTTCCCTGCCATGGCACGGCTTGCCCTTCGAAATGCCTTGTCCACAAGTTCATCAGAAGTGGGTACAGTATGGATCTTCTCGAATATCATAGTATTATTTCCCTGCTGTCGTGTTCAAATTCGCATAAGGTATATAGTTCTATTCCTTCTGAGAATATTTATGCCCATATGACCTTCTACAATATGTATATATAGGACATTTGGGAATATCTTACAGGAGGATCCTTCATTCAACTGGAATAAACTTGAATACATGATCTTATTAATTCGATATAAAAAAATAGCAGTGATCCCATGGAACTTACCCCAATTCAAAGAGAGATCATAATTGCACTGATCAACCTACAGCGCCA
>CAYRGB010000175.1:0-3128 GCA_964423715.1 uncultured Methanosarcinales archaeon
GGTACCCCTTCACCGACCCTCAAATTGCCATCCCCTGTGCTGCATATACCCTCATTGTCAGGAATACTAACAAACTCACGCACCCCCGGATCCACTCCCGACCGATGTGTTACTGAAAAACCATAGACGAACGGCTCATTGGGAAGATCAGCCGTATCTATTTCGAGCCTATCAATGATCTGTTCGATCATATCCGTTATATTCTGGATTTGGTCATCATCGAAAAAATCATCAAATGAATGTGTCTTCTCCCTCTTATCTACCATAATGATCACCGTGTACACATCTACAATTACCCTACTTAAAACTATCTTAATGATCGAACAGAAGAACAATGGTTTAATAGTATGAAACGATTAGAGAATATGAACATTTTTTGTCTTGACCGACCAGATCAAAAGTCACGTTCCTTACCAGATATGCCACCAGGCCTTACCTTACCCGGTTCCCCAACAGCATGATCGGATGAGAGTTCAGATCGATCCCGTTCGATCCTCTCGGAAATAGTCCCTACTTTTGACGATAACTCCACAAGTTCGCGATGGAGCTGTCTCGTCCTTTCCACCATCTCCTTATACTGATCAATAGTAGTCTCACCAGTTGTGTTGTTCGTACCTATACCACCTATATCGAAGCAATTGTGAATGAAACATATTCATATGCTTATAATAACTAATTTGATGTTATCATATATAAAGACCATTCTATGAAACACCATAACTCTGAAGTGTTAAGTGTTATAATACAAAAATTATACTACTGTATAATGCCATGTCAAATGAACGTATTGCCATTTTTCACATGTATTGGGGCTTGAAGACACTAATAGAATGTACCACGTCATAGCACCCTTACATTTCACAGATGAATCATACAGTGGTCACCCGTAGGGATCTTTTTTTATAGTGCTCGAACAATTCCATACCCCAGATTAACGAGTTCATATCATAACTGATCACGCTATAGTGATCATAGTTACCGTCCTTATTGAACATAGAAACCATCATAAATCTGTCAGTAGATACAACTGCCGCAAGGTCGATACCATCCTTGTATACAAATAGTTCAGTATTTTCAAACCTCATAAATTAATCCATCGTAGGACGGAATTCGTCCTTCAATCTTTCAAAGATAGATTCTGTTATCACCATAACTATATCAACACCTTTCTTTGCAAGACCCAAGAAGATAGACGGATAGACGGATATTCGGGATGGAAGTAAGACGATAATGTCCGGACCACCTGGGCCGTTGACAGACCATTCTTTAGTTCTACAGGAGGATCAAATATATGATTGATGTCTGGTTCGATCAGATAATATTTTCCGATCTCTCCCAATCTATCCAAAATATCAGAAGGGATCCCCGAAAGATCGAGCGTCAACCAGTAATCATAATTGGACTCGAGTACATCAAAGGTCTTCATGGGAACCTGGATATGTCCTGAAACGACTATTCCCACCAGAGATAGCCGGTAGACATCATCCTCATGAATAACCAGACCGGTCTCTTTCAGTATTTTTATCTGTGGAAGCATCCCCATAGAAGTTACATCAAGGGCATCCTTGATATCACCGATGTTCTTAGGACCCCCTAGCAAATAAAGAAGGAGGTTCTTTCTTTTTTCTGAACGAAATACAATGTCCAACAATGGTGTTCTTATCAACCTCACCTTACCCGAATGAAATAAGATCCTCTTTTACCGCTGTATATATCCATATCTATAAATGGATCCTATCATGCTCAAATTGTTACGCCATGAAATATATCAATTGCTGTAGCATATTTCATTGACATCTTGAATGTATATAGTCAGATCATATAAAATACTGTTAGCTACCATGATCTGAAAATGCAACCGGATTATCATAATCCTTTGTTTGTATCTGGAACAGATGATCACAACGATGATTCGTCTTGGATCCCAATGGCTAAATAATTCGGTTTGTATATAAATAATAATGCAATAGGAACAATAAAACTGAATAAAATCCCCTCATGTACGCCCTGCTCCAAGCTACCAACGATGTCACGATCATTAAAGAGATAGCGAGCCTTACAAAACAACTAGCAAACAAAAAGAACATCCATGTCAATAAGAGCGTTGATCAATCTATCGGATACCTTGTCGTAGACCTGACCAAGTTCAAGGAAACATTATTGATGGAGAATGCTACACAGTTCACTCCTGAAGGAGGGCCTGTTACGATCACGACGACCCAACTGGGCGATATGATATAGATATCGATCGCAGATACCGGTATTAAGATTGCAAGGGAAGATCTGGACAAACTGTTCCAACCCTTCAAGCAGCTGGATTTGTCATCCCCGTCCCATAAGTACCAGGGAACTTGACTGGAACTTATAGTGGTCAAACCGTTCGTTGAACTGCACGGGGGGATGTTCGGGTCAGGAGCAAGGTAGGGGAAAAAAGTACGCTTACCTTTACCCTACCCCTCAGTGTTTGAAGATCTCACATGCCAGAGTTTTCAAAGATCGTAGTGATTATGCATAACCCGAGCCCCAGCATTATGAACTGTCCATCTGCCATAACATCACAAAGAGTGTTTGCCCATTTGCCCCGATCAAAAAGAGAAATATAGCAATGAGCATAAACAAAACCTGCTGCTAATATACATACTCCTGAAAGTGGCATATGCACAAATGATATCGTTAGAACAACTGCACCAGCAAGCATATTTATGGACCATAGCAGGTACTTTGTTCTCTGTGCACCCAGAAGAACCGGTATCGTAATCACCCCTGAGATGCGATCACCTTCGATGTCCCGCATATCAAATACAGCACTGTTGATAAACACCAGTGTGAAGAAATATAGTATCGTAACAAGCGACAGCATATTTACATTACTGCCATAGAACTGGACAGGAAGAAGGGACGGAGTCAATGCCCATGCCAATGCGATTACAAGATTCTTTCCTGATGGGACCTCTTTTAGCCTGCGATATTTGAAACTTTTGGGAAGCCAGTTGAAACTATACATCAAACCAGAGACCAGGGGAATCGAGGCAACCAGCACAGCACCTAATCCAAAAGAAGCTGAAATGCCCAATGCTATTACATAAGCAACCACTGAAGATGAAAAGAGGAACTTTTCATATCGTTTC
>CAYRGB010000176.1:0-3119 GCA_964423715.1 uncultured Methanosarcinales archaeon
TTTCCCTGAATGATATGTAAATTATGTATATTTTGAATTTCAGTGTTGTTTTTGAGGGTCCGACACCTGCAAGAGATGATGTCAAGAATAAATTGGCAGCGATTCTAAATGTACCTCTTGAATTGGTTATCCTTCAGAACATGGATAACAAATTCGGTAAAGAGGAGGCATCTGGATATGTGAAGATCTATGAGGATGTCGAACGCATGAAAACGGTGGAGAAGGAATACGTCCTGAAAAGGAATAAAATTCCTGAGAAAGAGTCCGAAAGCGAAGAGGCAGCAATCGAATAAGGTGATCTCATGGCAGTAAACGATTATTATAAGGTCAATGGTGACAATATTGAGAGACTCAGGCAGTTCTGTCCTCGATGTGGAGATGGAGTATATCTCGCAGATCACAAGGACAGGCTTACCTGTGGCAAGTGCGGTTATACAGAATTCAAAAAATAATTAACACCCTTCTATAAGATTGTTATACCCCACTTTTTTCAAAATTCTGAAGACCGAACTCATTTCGGAGATTATTTGAATGAATACAAACTCGATCTTACAAATCCCTGTTATTCATTCTCTTTTTTTTTGCAATGTATCATTTGCAAAATTATATGATGCCATCAAATCTTGCTACATAGCGGTCCTATACACTGTATAATTGGACCATCAGATAGTTAATCCGGGTGCGAGGAGGATTCCCTTTCTCTATAGTTGTGAAGTGCCAGTTCTATGGTTGTACGCAGTTTTATTTCTTCGAACGGCTTTATGATGTATCCGTATGGATTTGTAGGTTTTGCTTTTTGCAGGATCTTTTCGTCGGAATACGCCGTTAGATATACGACAGGAACATCCTTATGTTTGTGTATCTGATCAGCAGCTTCAATGCCGTCCATCTCCCCTTTTAGCATTATGTCCATCAGTATCAGGTCCGGAAAGGTGGTATCTGCTTTGCTGATAGCTTCTTCTCCGGTTGATGCGATGCTGGGAACACGATAGCCCATATTCTTTAACATCTTCTTTATTCCCAGAGCCACGATGTGCTCGTCTTCTACAATGAGTACCTTTTCACCTGTCATTGTCCCATATCCTCAGTATTTTGTATGCGTTCCACAAATTTGATCGTAAATTCTGTCCCACGTTCCCGATTGAGTTCAATGGAGCCATCGATCTGTCCTACAAGGGTGGTAACAAGTTGCAAGCCCAGCGATTCCGTATCCCTGAAGTCTATCTCTTCAGGAAATCCTATTCCATTATCGCTAACGGTAAGTGTGAATTCATCTCCTGTATGGTCCATATCAATGTTAATCCTTCCACGCTCGTCTTCGTTGAACGCGTATTTGAGTGCATTTGAGACAAGTTCATTGATTATAATCCCCAGGGGGATCGCTGTATCCATGCCAAGATATATATCCTTCACATTAAGTTTGATCGTTACATCACTGCCCCTTATAATATACGATTGGGATAAATAGTTAATAAGATTTTTGCTGTATTCGGCGAAACCGATACTTTCCATATTTTTGGACTGGTATAATTCTTCATGTACCAATGCCATTGTCCTTACACGATCCTGGCTGTCCTTGAAAGCATCGATAACATCCTTGTCCTTAAACTTTTCTGATTCAAGGTATAGCAATGTGGAGATTACTTGCAGGTTGTTCTTGATACGGTGATGTATCTCCTTCTTGCGGATGGCCTCGACTTTCAACAGTTTCTCTTCTGCTCTTTTACGCTCATCTATATCGACAACAATACCCTGCAGGAGGATGGCATTGCCACTCTCATCGCGCCGAATGAATGTCCTCTCATCCACCCACCGTTCCTCTCCGGATTTTGTAAGGATCCGATATTCTATATTGAACTCACTGTGTCCTTCCTTGATATTTGTATCAAGTTCATCTTCTACCTTCTTCAGATCATCCGGATGGACCATAATGGCATATCGTGTTTCATGGACCATGAGATCATCTCTGGAATAACCGAATTGGATGATGTTCTTTGATACGAACTCAATGGGCCAATCATTCTCTACCCTCCATTTGAACACAATTGCGGGACTGTTCTCGATAACCTGTTCCATTTCTTCCTTTAATCGGTTCGATTCTTGCAGGGCATCGAGAATCTCGTTCAAACCTTCTGGTATCGTTTTGAAATCGATATCCACATCTGTGTCTGCCCTTAAACTCGGGTTTCCGTTAACGGTATCATCCGAGATATGTTTGAAATCATCCACGATGCTGTTGATGGGTCTTGTTATGGATTCTGATATAAGGAATGCAACACCACCCATGAATATGATCGAAATAGCGGAGATGATCATCAATCGTTTCCTCAGAGCATCGACTCCTGCCAGCATCTCATCCTTCGGCACAACCAGTATAAATGCAAAATTGGATGTTTGAACAGGTTCATAGAACATCACAGACATCTTACCGGTAATCGGATCGACGGTCTCTATATATCCACTGCTGCCGTTTTTAATCTCGTCTGCCATTTTGTCGATCTCTGGTATGCCATAATCATATAGTGTAGTGAAACCCACACTTTCTTTCCTGGTAGGATGGGATATCATTATCCCCGAGTTCCCTGTCATAAAGGCGTACCCAGTATCAAAGGCTTTCACCTGGTTCATTACATCGTCAAGGTAGTTCAGGGACACATCAACACCCCCTATGCCGATAAATTGTCCATCCTTCATGATGGGGGATACAAAACTTATTATGAACACTCCTTCATAGAAATATGGTTCTGTCACAAAATCTGTTTCAGTGGTCTTTGGTACCTGATAGTAGTCCAGGGTATCATAGTCCAGCAATGGATCAACGACGAGCTCTCCCGTAAGTTTGTTCCAGTAGGGGATAAATCGCCCAGTGGCGTCATGCCCAGGTGCACCCACATATTCACTGTCCTTCCCATCAAAAGCATTTGGTTCATAACAGACGTAAGTACCGATCAGATCGGGATTTGTCTCAAGCAATTCCCTCAACATATTATTGACCTCTTCCCGATCAGCGGAATTGTATTGGCTCATGGATATTGCAATGGTCTGGCCTATGGCATGATCAGCTTTCATATCAGCGTCAAAATGGTTTGCATATTTTTTAGCGATCTCAATGGATTGCT
>CAYRGB010000177.1:0-3107 GCA_964423715.1 uncultured Methanosarcinales archaeon
TACCCACATAATCCTTGTAGGTATGTTTCATGTGTCGCACCTTTGTGATGAGGCTACCGTACGGTCCGGTGATCACACGTCCACACTCAAGGAATATCTTCAATGGATCCAGACCGTTCGCTTTGATCATCTCATCATATTCTTTCTTCACGCCTTTGGCGATAACATCATAAGAAACCGGTTCCTGCTCCGGGCGGTATGGGATACCGATCCCCCCACCAAGGTTGACGAACTCGAACCGTATGTCCAGCTCCTGTGAGATCTCAACGATCTCCTCAAACAGTATGCGGGCAGTCTCGATGAAGTAGGTGGGGTCCAGTTCATTAGATGCGACCATCGTGTGTAGCCCGAATCTTCTGATGCCCTTCTCCTTCAGTATCCGGAAACCTTCGAACAGCTGGTCCCTGGTAAATCCATACTTTGCTTCCTCTGGGTTCCCGATGAACTCGTTCCCCTCTTTCAATGCCCCGGGATTGTAACGGAAACAGACCATTTCAGGCAACCCTGCGACCTCTTCAAGGTATTCGATGTGGCTGATATCATCCAGGTTGATGATCGCACCCAGCTCCTTTGCCTTGACAAACTCCTCGGCCGGCGTATCGTTTGAACTGAACATGATCTCCTCGCCGGTGATACCTACCTTCTCGGCCAGTATCAGCTCGGGCAGGGAACTGCAATCCGCACCAAAGCCCTCGCCTTTCAGTAGTTTCATTATGTAAGGATTGGGCAATGCCTTGACAGCAAAATACTCATGGAATCCCTCAAGGATACCAAACGCTTCTTTGAGCTTACGTGCATTCTCCTTGATACTCCTCTCATCATAGATGTGGAACGGGGTCGGGTACTTTTCCGCGATCTTGATGATCTTTTCCTTGTTAAAGGGAAGCTCTTTTGACACCATTTTTAAATCCTCTTATTTGTTACACAGGTCATATATCGAATTGCCTGTGAAAATTCATACCATCTATTCAACATGATCGATGTTATTGCTGTTATGAGATGATATATAATTTGTGATGGACTTAATACCATCACACCTGCCTACCCATTACCAAAACGGATTCCATCAAAAAGTGATTTATTGACCAGGCATATAGTATTTGTATGGATGACCTTATTGACCTTTTGAAGACATCGGACCACTGTGTGTTCCTCAGTGGTGCAGGTGTCTCGACATTCTCGGGTATCCCTGACTTTCGGGGAGAGAGCGGCCTGTACACCAAGTATGATGCTGACAGGATATTTTCCCTTGATGATTTTCATGACGATCCATCCTATTTTTACCACTATTCAAAGGATCTTGTCTACAACCTGAATGAACGCGAACCCGGTCTTATACACAACGTCTTGGCACAGATGGAAAAGCAGGGGATCGTGAAGGCCGTCATCACGCAGAACATCGACATGCTGCACCAGAAAGCCGGATCTGTGAACGTTATTGAGATCCATGGATCACCAGCCATCCATCACTGCCTGCATTGCAGCAGGGAGTACTCCTATGAGAATATCGCAGATATTGTACAACTGGATCAGATCCCGCGATGTGACGACTGCGGTGGTCTCATCAAACCCGACATCATCTTCTATGGCGAGATGCTGGACCGAGAGACACTCGCTGCCGCCATCCAGGAGGCATCAGAAGCTGATGTCCTTGTTGTTATCGGTTCATCTCTGGTGGTCCAGCCTGCAGCATCACTGCCCCTGTACACTCTGGATAATGGCGGAAAACTTGTGATCGTCAACAATATGCCAACCCCACTGGATCGGTATGCTCACCTGCGATACGACGATCTCGAAGACGTGTTCCACCACATAGAAAAAGAACTGTTGTAACTGCTTAAAAAATATTCCCAACCTCCATTAATTCATCAGGCAACCTGCATATATATCTACTGCCATAATCAATATGACCAACAAACTTAAGTAAAATTGAGTTAATTCAAGTAATGTTGTATGAGTCTGTTTGGAGAGTGGGCTAACCTCCTTTCTGTCCAAGTCTGGATATATAGATGTGCTGAACTGGGCGGTTTATATCGTCTGTTGATCCAGCACATCTTCCAGTCCCGCGTACTCGACGATACTTATCGCATGTTCTTGTTCTTCTTTTACCCGACAACTGTAGATAACGTTGGTCTGATACTAAAAATAGATTTGGAACATCGTAATTCTGATTCCCGGATGTGATTCAGAATAGTGGGCCCGCGGAGAGTCGAACTCCGGACCTCCGCCGTGTGAAGGCGACGTCATAACCAGCTAGACCACAGGCCCATATTTATTTGAACCCGCATATTCAGAACTAAGAACATAACCAGCGGGTATCTGGTTCCATAAAGTACTTTCTTACCTATAAGGTTTATGCATCACATCGTTTGTTAGCCAGGACATGTTCATATGCTGCGGCTCAGACTCTACATTATGCAAATACCTCCAATAGCATTATTAACATTGTTAATCAAATTCATTTACCAACAACTAAAGCTAGTTTTTTGAAAAGTGTTATATATTATTCTATCTTTTATCCGTAAAGAACATCCAATACGGATACTAGAGGTGAGCGCATGACATGCTGGGAATATGATATCAAATCAGTAAGAGTTGAGGATTGGCAACAGATGAGAACAGATCTTAATGATATGGGCATTGATGGCTGGGAACTGGTCAAGTTCAAGGATCAGGACAGTAATGAAGGCATAGCTACCGCTATTTTCAAGCGTATACTTGATGAAGTGAACATGTAAATAAATAAGGAATCCCCCCCTCCAAGAAGACTACCCCATTAAGGTTCTTTTTTTTACCCGATCTCATCCAGATCCTTGCATATGCAGAACTCGCACATGGATGGTTTTACCTTACTTTGTTTATCCTTCACAGGACAATAATAATTACCATCCCTTTCAACTATTTGTTGACCTCCCGGAAAAGTCATACCGACCGGATGTATCGGTTTCTTTGCTATGAAGATCAAATACAAGGAGGTGAGTTTCAGGAAATCTCCCAACAGCTTTCCTATTGGATCGTCAATCTTTATCTGTTCATCTATCTGCTGAACGATCTTCTGTTGAATGTCAGGATCGATTCCTTCAATGTGTTCCAACCTGGCAGATCGG
>CAYRGB010000178.1:0-3098 GCA_964423715.1 uncultured Methanosarcinales archaeon
TCCTTTCATTACATCTTCCAGACCCACACCTGTAACCTCCATTATAATGCTGTTTTATACGTCAGGTTTAGATGTGTATCGGTAAAAAAGATGTCCCTCTGATAGAAACCTCAGACTTGCCCCTGTATATCCTCGAAGAAGTTAATCAGCGAAAATTTTACCTTATCTGGCTCGACATCGATGAACTCATTCCTTTCATCCTCAGGGAATACGTTGAAAACAGAATATTTGCCGAAACGCTGGGGAGAATCTGTCAGGAAACGCCCGTCAAGCAGTATCCTCACACCATGATCGTCCGGTGAGCGCACGACCCGACCCATAGCCTGACGTATCTTGCGAATGGTGGGCACCTGCACCGCAAATTCCCATCCGGCCCCAAACTCGAAGACATGATCATAGGCGGATTCCACCGCATGCAGCCTGTCATTGAGGGCAGGGTATCCTATACCAACGACGATGACCATTCTACCACGCCCGTCGCGGTAATCGACCCCTTCGCTCAGGGTCCCCCACAGGTATGCAAAAAGAACAGCTTTGCCACCGTCCTCACCGATCCTGAAGAAGTCCTGCCGAACCTGTTGGGCGGACATCCCTACCTCGTCGAGGAATATAGGGATGTCCAGTTTCGCTTCCAGTCTCCTGTAGTATCGCTTTGCTTCAAAGGAGCTCTGGAAAAATATAATGACGTTCCCATCGGACACCTCTATGGAATCCTGCAGTACCTGTTCTATCATTTGCATGTTCTGGGGATCATCTCGACTCCTTGAAAAAAGCGGGGGGATGGATACTGCGAGCGTGCGCCGCCGCTCCAGCGGGAAGGAGGTACCATATGAGATCTCACATGCCTCCCGATCGATCCCCAGGGCCTTCTTGATCATGTCAAAAGGACGCAGTGTGGCGGACATCAATACTGCTGAGTATACCGAATCGAACATGGGTTTGGTGACGTTGTTGGGAATACAACTGGCCAACTCGATCCGACCATAGACCTCATCGTTCATATCCCTGCGTACATTCAGTATAGGATAATATTTGAGGTTGCTTGATAAAACAAGATATGAAGATAAAAAGTCTGAAACATAGCGAATATGGGACTGTTTCAGCACTTTGCTCAATCCCTTTTTGTACTGTTCACGGTACATATCGTCCAGCTTTGCGCCCGTGTCACTGGCAATGGATAGAAGACGCTGGATCTCCTTCTCGTCCACGAAACCTTCCTCCCGGGCCTGCCGTAGGAAACGTGTACAAAGGACATCCATTCTCTCATAGGGATCACTGATACGCATATCGTGCCAGTTCTTGCCCACTCGCCCACGCTCGCCGAACTTGAACCTCGTCTCATACGTCTGCCGCATGACCTCCAGCAGAGTATTGAACAACTTTGGGATCTCCTCTTCATTGAGCATCTCAATATTCACTTCCATTTCAGCCATGGCTTTCTCGATCGATCGTTCGGTCACAGTGATGGATGAGTGGGACCGCGCAGCGGATTCGATGTTGTGTGCCTCATCAAAGATCGCAATAACATCCTCTGGTTCCTTGTCCATCCATCGCAGAAGCGTGGAGAAGATGTCCGGATTCAGGATGTGGTGGTAGTTTCCGATCAGGAGGTCCGCATGTTTGATCTCCCGTTTGAGCAATTCGTACCCACACATACCGTGATCGTAGGCAAAATCATTGACCTCTTCAGGAGATCGAACATCATCAAACAACCATCTACGAAACGTCTCACTATCATAGCGCAACACTTCGTAGAGATGAGTACATGAGCGATCACGCAGCTGTCGGGCCTTTCTCTCGAGATTATCAAGCTCCCTGGCAAGCGCATTACGAAGTTCAATGTGAGTCGGATCCTTTGATTTCTTGTAATCGTCATTGGCAGATTTGATCTCCTGCGTCTTGAGATGCATCTCGCGCTCTACCTCAATGAGATCAAATGTGTTCTCCCGTTTGACATCACATTCTTCGTAGTCTGCCTCAATAGGACACATCGTCCGCTTGCCTTTGAACACCATAATCTTGATGTCATTGGAACTTCTTATCTCGCGGCCCTCATTTATGAACTGCACCATCTGCTGGTGGACATTGGTCGCAATGATGATGGTCTTGCCGAGCTGTTTGCCTACATCGAGGGCCGGTGCGAGAGCACTTAACGTCTTACCCGTACCACATGCTCCTTCAAAGAGGACCATTTTCCGTGCAAGCAAGGCAGAATGTATACTGTCCATTGCTTCTTTCTGATGGGGATAGCAGGCTGCTTTAGGGAAGTATTTCAAGTACCCCTCTTTTCTCTGACTCATCATACTAACTACGATGTCCCCTTACTTAAACGATTTTGAACATACCTTTTTCGTGATCATGTCAAAGCATCACTCTGCTAGTTGGACAACAGCCGTATCTTCGGCAATGATACGCTGAGTGGGCGTATCGAACACCTTTATGTATATCATCGAACCGGCCTCGAATCCATAGTTGTTGGACGTGTTAGTATACCCGTCCACCGTGACTTTCACCGTAGAGGCATCGGTTCCATTGATACTGTCATATCCATTTAGTACGAGTTGTTCCCCGGTAGACCATTTATTGTCATCGATTATCGGATTGTTGCTCTTATAAGTGGGACAGGATCCGGATGGTGTCAGGTCAAAATACTTGACTATAAGCTGGCCCTGCTTATTGGAACCGTATGGAAAAGTACCCACATAACTACTACCTTGTCCAGTGATCACGATGAACGTCGTGTTTAGCATCAGGGGATCGCCACTCCTGTGTGTCAGCCATATATAGTTCTCATTATACCTGACATCGTTCGGTACGCCGCCGACGACCCCCTCCACATCTATGACAGATGTTGGTGTTTTAGTACAGGCATTTTCGATACGCTCAAACATGCCACCGCTATAGACCGTACCCACCACCACACCTGCCAGCAGAAATGTCAGGAAGACCAGAAGTATGGTCCCGAATATAGGACTTATTGCGTTGCGATCCCTGAATATATTTTTTCTTTGGCTCATTGCCATGGCAATTCTTTCATTGTATTTAAAATTTATTTAATCTATTTCCAATGTATTTTTATTATTCTTTGGAATTCGAAT
>CAYRGB010000179.1:0-3091 GCA_964423715.1 uncultured Methanosarcinales archaeon
ATAAATGACATCATCGTTGCGACCTCGGAAAAGACCGATTCCCTGCTTCGTAACGAGACTGCCTGGATGAAAGAGATCAATGTTATTGTGGTCGATGAGGTACACTTGTTGGATTCCAAAGACCGGGGACCCACTCTTGAAATTGTCCTCACTAAGCTTAAACGTCTCAATCCCGATGCTCAGGTCATTGCCCTGTCTGCCACTGTTGGGAATGCACATGAGATCGCTGAATGGCTGGATGCAAAACTGATACTCAGCCTGTGGCGGCCGATCCGGCTGCAAGAAGGTGTGTTCTTTGAAGATTCTATCAATTTCATCGATGAACAGAAACATATTGAGAGGAGGAATGCTGACGATGCCCTCAATCTCGTTCTGGATACGATCCATGATGGTGGACAGTGTCTTGTCTTTGAGAGTAGTCGCCGAAACTGTACAGCATTCGCAAAACGTGCGGCTCGTGCAGTTGGTGGTCTGCTTGATGATGAACTGCAGGAGCAACTGGACGATGTTGCGCAGCAGGTCATCGATACTGGTGAGACCAGTACTGCAGGCGAACTGGCTGAATGCCTGAAGAATAGTGTGGCCTTTCATCATGCCGGTCTTAACTCAGACCATCGGAAACTTGTTGAAGATGGGTTCCGGCGGAACATGGTCAAGATGATATGTAGTACTCCTACTCTTGCTGCTGGTCTGAACCTGCCCGCCAGGCGGGTGATCATACGTAATTATAAACGATATGATCCCGATACCGGGATGCAGCCTATACCCGTACTCGAGTACAAGCAGATGGCAGGCAGGGCCGGGCGACCACACCTTGACCCATACGGTGAATCGGTCCTGATCGCGCGCAACTATAATGAGTTTTCTGGTGTTATTGAGCATTACATCAGTGCTGATGCTGAGGACATCTGGTCCAAGCTCGGTACTGAGAATGCCCTGCGTACTCACATTCTGTCCACAATTGTAAATGGATTTGCACACACTAGAGAAGAGCTCATGGATTTCATGGGATCTACGTTCTTTGCCTACCAACAACAGGCATGGGGGTTGACCGATGTGGTCGATGAATGTCTTATATTCCTGGAAGATCATGGAATGCTGATCCGGGATGATATGTTCACGCCAACCGGACTTGGCAGGCTCGTTTCTATGCTCTATATAGATCCCTTGTCCGGAGCCAGGATCGTGGAAGGATTGGACAAAGCCGAGACGATCACGGATATGACTCTTCTGCAATTAATATGCAGTACTCCCGATATGCGACTTCTGTATATGCGTAATGCGGATTATGAGATCATTCATGATTATGTTCAGTCCCATAGCGATGTTTTCGTTTCCATCCCGAGCCAGTCCGATGCTGCTGAATATGAATGGTTCCTCTCTGAAGTGAAGACATCTCTTCTTATACTGGATTGGATCAATGAGGTCTCCACAGAGAATATCACCCAGAAGTTTAAGATCGGGGAGGGAGATGTCCGTGCCATTGCAGACATATCCGAATGGTTGATGCATTCTGCATCCCAATTGGCAAACCTGATGGGGGTAGGAACCACTCAACCAAAGCAACTTGAAACGCGGATACACTATGGTGCTGCTCATGAACTTATGGAACTTGTTGGTATCCGTAATGTCGGACGGGTCCGTGCCCGCAAGTTGTACAATGCAGGATACCGTTCGAGAAAGGATCTGAAAGAGGCGAAACTGTCAGACATCTCCACGATCTTGGGACCCAATATTGCAGCAGGCATCCTCTCAGGCATCGGGATCAAGGTAAATGATCTGCACAACATCTCCTTGAATATCGAGGCAACCACGATGGGCGAACTGATCAATAGGGAACAGAGAACGTTCAATGATTATAAATGAAATTCAAATAATATGACAGAATAACTGGAGATACAAGAGGAGTTTCATGCTATACAAACACTTATCTGATGTCACTGATGCAGAAATGGAAACACTGCTCTGTCGCAGTGGGGACCTGATGGATGTAGAGAAAACAGTATCTGCGATCCTGCATGATGTGCGCGAGCAGGGAGATGAGGCCCTTAGGCAGTATACAAAACAGTTTGACCGAGCGGACCTGCAGGAGATAGAAGTGAGTCCTGAGGAAATAGAACAGGCGATCAGGGAGATCGAGCCTGAACTGCTTGGACACCTGAAGACCGCCGCAGACAATATCAGGGAATTCCATCGTGCACAGATGCCACAGAGAATGTGGTTCATTGAGACTGCGCCCGGCGTTGAACTGGGACAGAAGGTAACCCCTCTCATGTCTGTTGGTGCCTATGTGCCCGGTGGACGAGCATCCTATCCATCCACGGCCCTTATGACAGCGATCCCTGCCAAGGTCGCAGGGGTCAGGAACATCATTATGTGTACACCCCCGGGACCTGATGGGACGGTGAACCCGTTGACCCTCGCTGCCGCAAAGATCGCAGGTGTGGACCATGTGTATAAAATAGGAGGAGTACAGGCCATAGCTGCCATGGCGTATGGTACAGAGAGCGTGATGTCCGTGGACAAGATAGTGGGTCCGGGTAATGTCTATGTCACCAAGGCCAAAATGCTGGTACGTGACCAGGCAGAGATAGATTTCCCGGCAGGACCCAGTGAGGTGCTGATAATAGCTGATGATACAGCCGAACCAGAGATGGTCGCTGCGGATATCATCGCACAGGCCGAACACGATCCAAATGCGATCTCGGTGCTGGTTACCATCTCAGAGAAACTTGCGGAAGAGGTATATTCCGAAGTGATGAAGCAAGCAGATATCACTCTACGCCAAGAGATCGTTAAACGATCATTGCATAGGGGTGCGATAATTGTCGCTAATTCATTATTGACATGCACGGAGTTCTCGAATGAGTTCGGACCGGAGCACTTGGAGATCGTTACAAGCGATGACAAAGGCATCCTTGAACAAATAGAGAATGCAGGATCCATATTCGTAGGAAAATATGCACCGGTATCCACGGGAGATTATGCATCCGGCACAAATCACGTCCTGCCCACTGCAGGGTATTCAAAGATATACTCCGGACTGAACATTAACCATTTCCTCAAGTACTCGAGCATCCAGAAGATCAGT
>CAYRGB010000180.1:0-3072 GCA_964423715.1 uncultured Methanosarcinales archaeon
TATTTGACGGATGAATTAATTTTAATAATCAGTTATACTTTATTAAGTTAAGCCTGCTAATTAGAAATCTAATATTGCCTTCAGTTGTCATTAAAAATAGAATTAGTATTTAAATCAGATACTCCACAGGTATTTCTTCAATTTTGATTTGGAATAAATATGGAACACTTAGTTAGAAAGTATCTTACAAAAGCGTAGTGTTTTTTCACGTCACCCACACCCCAAAAAATCCCTGATGCGAGGGGTGGGATTCGAACCCACGAAAACCTTCGTTATCGGATCTTAAGTCCGACGCCTTTGACCTAGCTGGGCAACCCTCGCACGATTGAGCCTCTGTCCAGATGGTTGTGGTGGATAGAGTGCACTAAAAACATCTGATAATTAAAGTTAAGTTACTTAAGCCTTATTCTAATATCATGAAACTACAATTTCTTGGAACGGGTGTGGCGATCCCACAAGCCGGACGTGTGCAATCCGGCATACTGATGGATATCGGACGGCCGGTGCTCTTTGATTGCGGTAGTGGCGTGCTGAACCGGATCCTGGAGAGCGGGCACGCACCCATGGATATTGATACGATCGTGCTGACACATCTGCATCTGGACCATGTGGCGGATGTGCTGAGCCTGCTCAAGGCCAACTGGCTGTGCGACAGGAACGAGGCCACCCTGTACGGGCCGGTGGGCACGCAGGCCTGGATGGCGGGGTTGCTGGACGTGTACGGGTATATGCAGGGGAAACTGAACCTGGAGTTGATCGAGGTCGCACCCGGGGAGAGTTTCACGCCCGAGGGTTGTGATTGTGAGATCACCAGTGCTGCAGGGGTGCACAGCGTGCCGTCCCTTGGGTATCGGGTGGAGTATGGGGGGCGGAGTGTGGTGTATTCTGGTGATACTGAGCCATGTCCGGCCATTATGAAGCTTGCCGAGGATGCCGATGTGCTGATCCATGAGTGCTCCTTCCCGCTGGGGTTTGAGGTGGACTGCCACACGACACCGGACATGCTGGCCGGGTATCTGGAGCGATATGTCCATCCTGGGCGGGTGTACCTGACACACCTGTATCCGCACATGCAGGGGCATGAGAGCGAAGCTCTCAGGTATCTTCAGGACCGGTTCGACATCGAGGTGCAGATCGCGACGGATCTGCTGGTCGTGGACGTCTGAGCGCTGTGTCACGACTTGATGTTATCATTTTTCATAATAACGGGATAGTATCTTCTTGAACTCAACAGCATCGAATGGTTTAGAAATATAATTCGCACATCCTGTTTCGAGGAAGCGTTCCCTGTTCCCTTTCATAGCATGTGCTGTCACGGCGATCATCGGTATGTTGGCAGCGTTGGGATGAGTTTTTAGCTTCTCAAGGACCTCTGGCTCATCCAACAGTATCAAATCGATATCTTTACGTCTCAGGGAAACAAGTGCTTTAGGAATGGTGGCAGCCTGGCAGACCCTGTGTCCTTCCCTCTCCAGCAGTGTAGTGGTCAGTTCCAGGTTAGCCGGGTCGCCATCTACTACAAGGGTATAGCGTATCACTTCTTACCTCCTGTAGGACCGATCGGAATCGTGAATGTGCTACCTTTGCCTGGATCGACCTTCATGTGATCATTTCTCCGTGCATACTCGCATACTTTTTCACAATGGGATCGGGCATCCTGTTCCCATCTTCCTCAGCGCGATGCCTATGTCGGTATCTGTAACTGTAATGGCTGAACGTGCCAGATTTTTTTAACTCACTGATACAGGTATTATCGATATATTTATAGTTGTGGGTTTGGATATGACGTGTTACCTATAATGTTAACATATGGCATTGTCATTTTACCAGTTCTTCAAACCAGGCAACGAATCATCACATCAAACAACAGCGTTGTATCAGACTTGGATCAGTTCCACATCGATCTTCCCGGCGTCTCGACCATCGATATCGATGAGGGCAGCATAGCCCTGTGCGGCCATACCCGGGTTGACGACCACGGTGCCGTTCTGGTGTACCATTCCACGGGCCTCATGGATGTGTCCGCAGACGATCAGGTCCACCCGGCCCAGGAATTTGGCAATGGCAGGGGAGCCCACATTGCCGGCGGGGACTGCGTCCACGGTACCTCTGGGCGGTGCGTGGGTCAGCAGTACGATTCGGTGGTGGGGCGTGCGTTGGGCTTCGGCTAGCAGGGGCTCCAGCAGGTGTTCGATCTCCTCTTCCGAAAGCTCGAAGGGGGTGTTGAAGGGTGTGGGGTTGGAGCCGCCCAGGCCGATGAATATGATGTTGCTGGTGCCAGCACCGATGGTTCGGGAGGCATTGTGGAGGTTGATAGCACGGCTCGCATCCAGTATGTCTATAATGGATGTGGGATCGCAGTTGCCGGGGATGGCCAGGGTGTTTTGCTCGAACATGTCGAGCAATTCCTTGGCTTTTCCGGGAGGGCCGAAATTGGTGATGTCCCCTGCGACCAGTACTATATCCACGGCTCCTGCTCTCTGCTGCAGGGCTGCAATCTTTGAGTAATCGCCGTGTGGGTCGGAGATGGCGAGGATGCGCATGGTTGGATAGTTCCCCGCGGTCCGCTCAGAAGCTCATGTCCCCGCCCAGGATGCCGCCCAAAGCGCCCTCTTCCGGACCGGCAATGCCGCTGCGCTCCCCCGGTTCTTTGAGGACGGGTCCGTTGGCGGCCCCGATCCGGTCGGCCATGCCTTCCCCTTCCAGGCGCTGCAGGATGAAACCTTCACCGCCGAACAGGCCAGCTCCGATCTTCTTGGAGAATGCCACTTCCACATTCACACCATCAGCTGAACACAGGTATGCGTCCTTCTGGCAGAGGAAACGTCCTCCCAGGTCTCCCATATCCAGGGCTATGACCTTTCCGGGGAATGGCGTGCCAAAGGCCACGTGTCCCTTGCCGGAACCCTTATGGGTGAAAGATGTGATGAAGAAACTCTCGCCGGTCACCATCCGTTTGAAGCCTTTGAGAAGTCCGCCTCTGGTGGGAGGTCTGCATCTCGATATCGGGTTCCATGTACATCATGGCTCCTGCCTCTGCGCGCACGGTCTCGTTCGGGTCCAGTTCGATCT
>CAYRGB010000181.1:0-3053 GCA_964423715.1 uncultured Methanosarcinales archaeon
AGGTCTCATTGATATTATGCCCAAAACACGCATTGATGGTCACCGCATCGTCATCGTTCTCAATCACGATCGTCCGGTCATCTGGTAATGGATACCCGCCATTGATATGATCACGTAGTAGTTCTATGAGCCGCATAAAAGATGCGTGATCAGCCGGGTATCGCTTGATCAGGATGCTCGCGATCGTTTCGTCATCCAACCCATCATTGATCAGGTCAGCGATCTCTTTCCTGATAATTCCCACTCGCTGTGCAATCTCGCAGGGCACGGGTATCTCCTCTCCTGTCCAGCTGGGGATCTCACCCATACCCCGTACAGGTTCCACTTTGATCTGGTCCCGATCGGCAACCATCTCTATAACGCGCCACATTTCACCTTTTGTGATGAACACTGCTCCAGGGGATGCAAAATTGATCACAAAGGCTTCATCCAGTATACCTATCGATCGGCCGGTGACGATATTATATATATCAAACTTTCTCTCGTCTGGTATCATGGACAGGTTCTCGTAATAATATTGCCAGCTCTTACGCCGTCTCCCTATGGAACTGGTCCCTTCTTCACGCCATACCAGCCGGTGTTCGGTAACCTGGTCGACCACCCGTTGTAGACCTTTTAGAGTAAGATCCTTGAACGGATACGTTCGCTTCAGGATCGAGTGGATCCTTTCGACCTCTACGTCTCCAAAGTCAATGACCATCCCTGCTATCTGGTTCGCGACAACATCCAGGGATCCGACCTGCGGAGATATGTCCTCCACCTCCCCCCTTCGTGGCCGCTCCCATGATCGCGATACTCTCCAAGATGTCATCAAAGCCAATTGCAAGGATGGTGCCTCTTGAGACCTCATGTATCATGTATCCGGCACGCCCCACACGCTGCAAGAGTCGGGATACCTGTTTTGGAGACCCATACTGGCTACATGGTCAACATTGCCAATATCGATACCAAGTTCCATGGACGAGGTGTAGATCAATCCTCTTATGTCGCCATTCTTGAACGATTCCTCAGCCTCGATTCGCGTATCGACGGACAGTGATTCATGATGGACACTAATAGGAACTTCGAGGAGCTTGAATCCGGCAGCAAGGGATTCCGCACTCTGGCGTGTGTTCACGAATATCAGGGTAGATGAATGATTATCAACAATTTCATTGATGATACGAAGATGGGATGCAAATTCAGGTTCGCAACCGAGTTTCCTGGCAATCGATTTGTCGCTATCCAATACCTGTGGACAGACCATATTGAACTCTAGCAGATTGAGCATCTCGACCTTCTCTATGGAAACCTCACGCTGCGATCCTACCAGGAATTGTGCCACAACATCCGGGTTCCCCACAGTCGCAGAGAGGCCGATCCGCTGGATTTCCCCGGAAATTTCCACAAGTCTCTCAAGGCCAATGGACAGTTGGGCTCCTCGCTTGGAGGACGCAAGTTCATGTATCTCGTCCACAACAACGTAGCCCACATAACTCAGGTTCTTGCGAAGGCGCGAGCCGGTGAACATGGCCTGAAGGGTCTCTGGGGTGGTGATCAGCAGGTCGGGAGGATTATTTGATTGTTTCTGTCTCTCGTACTGCGATGTGTCCCCGTGCCGGACCTGCACCTTGATACCAAGTTCCCTGCCCACCATTGCATACGGGAGAGCATATCCCGGTTCAGGGCCCGCAGAGGTGGTGTGATGTAGAGGGCAGAGATGCCTTCCCTATCCTCCTTGTTCTTGAGAAGCATGTGATGGAAGAGAGGGAGGACTGTGGATTCGGTCTTGCTGGAGCCGGTGGGGGCTATGAGGAATGTGTGTTCGTTATTGAGGATGTGGGGGATCGAGCGTACCTGTGGTTGGGTTGGTTCCATGAACCCCTGCTTTACCAGAGCCGCACGTATAGCTGGATGGAGATGGCAAAAGACATTGTTGAATATCGGTCCTTTCGCATTTACTGCATTCCTCACAACGTTATTTGCTGCTCTTTCGACCATTTAGTCCCCTTTTCGTCCTTCTTTGCCCTATTCCAGACCGTACTGTCTTTTTTGTAATATCGAGCTTTCGTATATTCTTCAGCATCCCGAGGTCTGTCCCATCAAGAAGATAGACCCTCACCCTGTCAAGTTCGATCGCCTGAGACACAAACCCCGGCCCCAGCAGGTCGTCATGTACCGCTTCATTGAAGGCTATACCTCCACACAGTTCATTGAAAGCAGGTATCACAAGGACGGGGGGATCATTCCATTGACCATTGACATCTATTCCGATCTTGTTGAAATGTTCGATAAGGATCTCTTTGTTGAACCGGGTCCTGACCCATACAGGTTCGATCACAGAGTAACCCAGTTCGTCTGTGAGTCGAACGGTGGGATGATTATGTGCAACGATCACATGTTCGGCGGACAGAAGCTCGGGAGCTGGCCAAGTGTGTCCATGGAAATAGCCGACCCCGTCCACAACTGCTCCTTTTGAAGGATGAAGGGTCACATCTTTGGCTGGAGGCAGCAGAACACCGATGCCACCATCATGGTTACCAGGGAAGATGTCGACTTTGGCATATTCCAGAAGCGAATATATAAAGAACGGGATCTCATCCTTCTCCTGCCATGACACCTGTGGTATGTTGTGTTTGATGTCACCAAGAAGGACGATGCGATCAGGGTGTACTTGCTTGATATATGTTATTATACGATCCAATCGTCGCTTGATCTGGCTGGGGATGGAAAAACCGCTGTTGTAAAGGTCCCACTTGATACCAAGGTGAATATCAGCGATCACCAGAACCTTTGATCTGCCTGTGATGACCAGGGCAGGTTCATTCAGTATAGGTTCGATCTCGATCATCATCCTTGTATTCTCTGTGATCTATGATCAATATAAATATGTATCTGTATATCCCTATTGCAATATATAGAGATGACTCTTCTTATTGTGCCCCTTTTGACATATTCTGCAATATTGTGAACATTCCTTCATTGAACGATCTTTGTATTTGATTTCCTGAATGTCAGATAAAAATCCTTTCCCACTTCTATATCTGAATAGTTGATGGAATTGGGGGTCAGCA
>CAYRGB010000182.1:0-3031 GCA_964423715.1 uncultured Methanosarcinales archaeon
CAGTGTTTTGTTCATTTCCGTACATACTTGAAGGCGTACCCCCGATAAGTGCCTTATTTGAATCCATGTCCGGAGTAACAGCTACCGGAGCGACTGCACTTACCGATATCGAGAATCATAGCAAAAGCCTGCTTTTCTGGAGAGGTATGACCCAATGGCTTGGCGGTATGGGAATTATCATGTTGTTCATAGCTATCCTGCCAAAACTCGGCATTGCGGGACGGCAAATGTTCCGTGCAGAGGTTCCGGGTGTTCAGGAGGAACAACTGCGCCCGAGGATCAGGGAGACTGCTAAGATCCTGTGGGTCGTTTATATTGTGCTGTCCCTTGCAGAATTGATCTTCCTGAGCATTGCAGGATTGTCTCCTTATGATGCCATAACCCATACATTTACATGCATCTCATGTTCCGGTTTTTCGCCTTATTCTGACAGCATAGCAGCTTTCGACGATCCTCTGGTTGAAGGAATTATTATGGTATTCATGTTCCTTGGCGGGGCAAACTTTGCTCTCCACTACAAAACAATGGTTTCTGATAAAAAAAGCCTGATAAAGGATCAGGAATTCAAGTTCTACTTTTCGATCGTTACGGTTGCTACCCTTGTTCTCGCTTATATGCTTTTCAGGACCGAGGTTTATTCGCTTGTTGATGCTTTCAGGTACAGCAGTTTCCATGTTGTTTCCATTCTCACAACCACAGGCTATGCGACAGCGGATTTCAATCTCTGGCCTGATTATTCCAGGTTTATACTTTTTTTATTGATGTTCATAGGAGGATGTGCAGGTTCCACCTCAGGCGGTGTGAAAGTAGTGCGTTTGCTTCTTCTGCTAAAATACGCACAGAAAGAGCTTTTCAGGGTAATTCATCCAAAAGCTGTCAGACCGATTCACTTTAACAACAAAGTAGTTCCTGAAGATGTTATACATGCCATTGTGTCTTTCATGGTAATATATATCATGATCTTCGTTGCCAGCTCAACCCTGCTCTCCCTCATGGGAATGGATTTTGTGACTTCCCTGAGTGCCTCCATTGCAACCCTTGGAAATGTTGGACCGGGACTTGGCATTGTAGGTCCCATGGCTAGTTTTGACGCCATTCCGGATCTGGGCAAGTTGATCCTTATCACAAATATGTGGATTGGAAGGCTTGAGGTGTTTACGGTTATAGTGCTGCTGACGCCGGCTTTCTGGAAGCGTTGAGTAATAATAAGAGGCCTTGATCTGATAAAACTCAAGATCAGATTATGACTTAGCTCTTTTCCTAATAACTCTGGCTTTTTAAAAGTGAGAATGGGTAGTTCCAACTTAGAAAGACGACACGTTCCCCATCTTACTTAATCTCACCCATTCCCCACTCCTCACTTCAGCACATCCACGAGCGCAACCCGCTCCACAACAAGAGAAGGTATCGTCTCCTCCCCCACAGCTTCAAGCTCATCATCGGTGATGTCGAATTGTGAAATAATCCCATTCTTCTTCGAGGGGGAATACTCCAGCAGCGGCTGCTCAGAGATCAGTTCCCTCACCTCACCGGATGCAGCCCCCACTGCATTTCCGATGATCACGAACACTGCCCTGTTCTCGCCCTTTGTTAATCCCATGGAGAATGCCGTCCCGATCTGACGCTTTCCGGAAGCATATCGCATGATCTCGACACCCAGGTCCTTTGCCACATTCCTATGTTCCCTCATGGCCCGGATGGCCTTTCGTATGGCAAGATCAAGATGCTCTGCCCCGGCTATCAGGTCAGCGTTCATGCCCTGCACTGTGACATCATGTGCCAGGGAGATGTTACGCAATCGATCGATGAACATGTGCAATTCATCGATAACAACTGTACCTTCAAGGATCTGCTGTTCCATGGAACATGATTATGTTCTGGTTCAATAAGTATAACGGTCGGATCGGACGGGAAATAAATGGAAGAAAGGAACAATCACTCTCACCATGAGAAAGGAGGTAGTGGATGGGACGCTGTACTCAGGATGAAGGGGTGAGAGTGATTCATAGACATCCCTACAACAGAGTTCATGCATATAAACATACTCTTTTTGGTAACGTACATTAGTCGTATGGATAACGACTTGCACGTGTTCCGTTGGGGGATACAAGAAGAGTTACCAATTCATATATAAGAGGTGAACGAATAGCTGTTCACTTAAATATTCCAAAAATATCAGGTGATCTGCAATGTACCATTTAGAATGCATAGAATGCGGCAAGATATACTCAAAGACCGATGTCCTCTACACATGTGAATGCGGGGGACTACTGGATGTGATCTATGATTATTCCACCATTGAACTGGACATGGATGCCCTAAAAACAGAGTGTCCCTCGGTCTGGAAATATAAGGATCTCCTTCCGATCAAGCAGGAACCTGTATCCATGCAGGAAGGCGGGACACCGCTATACAAATGCGACCGGCTTGCTGAAAAGATCGGGGTCAGATCACTGTACGTCAAGCATGAGGGAATGAACCCCACCGGCTCGTTCAAGGACAGAGGCATGACCGTTGGCGTGTCAAAGGCCATCGAACTCGGAATGGAGACCGTGGCCTGTGCGTCCACAGGGAACACCTCGGCCTCCCTAGCCATCTACGGCGCCAAAGCAGGTATTTCTGCAGTGGTACTGTTGCCGGAAGGTAAGGTTGCACTGGGCAAGGTCGCCCAGGCTCTGATGCATGGTGCAAAAGTATTGAGCGTCCGTGGGAACTTCGATGAGGCCCTTGAACTGGTACGCGAACTCTGTGATGAGGAGAGGATATACCTGCTCAACTCGATCAATCCCTATCGGCTGGAGGGCCAGAAGACCATTGGCTTCGAGATCGCGGACCAGCTTGGATTCAAGGTGCCGGACAGGGTCGTACTGCCTGTGGGTAATGCGGGTAACATCACCGCCATCTACAAAGGGTTCAAGGAGTTCATGAAACTCGGCATCACAGACCGTGTTCCGAAGATGACGGGCATCCAGGCCGAAGGATCATGCCCCATCGTCAGAGCCGTAAGAGAAGGGGCCGACGACATCATACC
>CAYRGB010000183.1:0-2994 GCA_964423715.1 uncultured Methanosarcinales archaeon
ATCATGATCCCTGTGTTGGCCAGTTTTCGTACTGCTCCCTCATAATCGGGTCCGGCCAGGGCACGGAAGTGTTCGATGGGGATGTATGCGATATCCGCCCCGGCCCCTGCCGCACTCATCAGGGAGGAGATGTCTGCCACTTCCACGGCCAGCAGAGGGAGTTCTGTATTGCTGCCCACGTTTTCATCTGCGACGGCAACTGTGTCTGCACCTACTACATCCAGCCCATCACCGGACCGGCAACACACCGTTTCGATCTCCGCAAGATCGGGGTCCTTGCGTTCCCGTTCATATCCATGCAGTACCTTCTGTAATAACATATCGACGGCTTTGCGCCTTGCCTTTGTGAGCACACCCAGGGGTATGAAGATATTCTCGTCCGCTTCGATCTCGACAGCCCCAGGTACGTAGGGAGTATCGCCCAGTCTTTCCATGATCTCCTGTATCTGCGGGAGCGTGGTGGGGGCTCGTCTGGCATCCTGAACAATGTACTCCCCGGTAAGCTCTGCCTCGCCTCTTCCCTCGCGGACCTTGATCGTGAGAGGGCCATTGGTTCTGGCTGTTACTTTAATGTCCAGGGGATAACTCTTCATCTCTATTTTCTTCAGTCTGTCCAGCAACTGCGTATCGGTCGTAAGATACACCTCTTCCTTATGGCGGATGACCTTCCCGGTCTTCGGACTGATCTGCAGTTTGACCGTCTCGCCCTGGGATGCATGGGTCACATGCTCTCCGTTATTGGAGACGATACTGTTGATCGCTGAACCCACCATCCTTTTCTGGGCCAGGATACCCACTCCATCATTTTTATGGATGTCCTGTTGTAGTTTGATGGTAAGGTCTGCGTAGTCCTTGCGACGTACTATGTTGAGTACCGTGCCCAGGAACGCACCCTGGTTCGAACTGTACTTTGAATGGGTGACGTTGCGGTCATCCAGTATGAACCCGCGGGTGAATCCCCGGTGGAATAGCCGAGCAAGTTCGTTCATTTTTGTTGCTATCTCTTCGCTGTCAGGGAACTGGTTGTTGCGGATGCTGTTCACCATTTCCTTATAGATGCTTGTACTGTCGGTCACGTATTCGGGTCTTTTCATCCGCCCTTCGATCTTGAGACTTCTCACACCGGTCTTCACGATCTTATCGAGACCTGGCAGGGTGCACAGTTCAGCACAGCTGATGGGGAAATTGCTCCCGATCCCCCGATTCATCTCCTGTCCGTCCACCAAGAGTCTGTAACGGAATCGGCATGGCTGGGTGCAGGCTCCACGGTTCCCGCTTCGAGTGCTGATGGCACTGCTGAACAGGCACCTCCCGGAGTACGAATAACAGAGTGCACCATGGACGAACACTTCGACCTCTATGTCCGAACTGTCCACAATGTCCGCGACCTCGTCGGTGGTAAGTTCCCGCGCCACGATCACGCGTTTTGCTCCCATTGCCTCGACGAATCGGACCCCTGGCTTGTTATGGATCGTCATCTGGGTACTGGCATGGAGCTTGAGGTCCGGGTAGATCTGCCTGAGCAGTTCCATGAGACCCAGGTCCCGCAGTATGATCGCGTCAACATCGGATGCATAGGCCATATCGACGAGATCGAGGGCATCCTGGAGTTCGCCCTGTTTCAGGGGGATGTTCAGGGCCAGGAATACCTTGGTCCTATGGAAGTGGGCTAGAGAGATGGCGTTTTGCAGGTCATCGGTTGTGAAGTTATGTGCCCCTCGCCGCGCGTTGAACTCCCCTGCTCCCAGGTAGACGGCATCGGCGCCACCTTTGATGGCTCCGGCCAGTGCGTCCGGGTCGCCTGCAGGGGCCAGTATTTCGGGAATATTTTCATGTGCAGGTCCATTGTTCAATATAATCATCTCTTGTGTTGCTATTAATTGGCTCATACGATATTATGCCTTCGTTCGCCAGCCCGAGTCCCAGGCCCCCGAGTCGCGCCTCGGGAGGGCGCGTCCACTTTCGCTATCGCGTAAAATCAACGATTTTACGGGATATTCGTATTTACAATCCGAATCATGCTCAAGCGGACTAATATGGCTGGCAAAACAAGTGTCGTATTAACTGAAGTGTTGACATGCCTTTTTGAAGGTGATAGGTTGAGTATTGGCAAGTACCAGTGACAACATACCTCTCAGTAAACACTTTAGAGTTGTTCCCATACAGTATCCATATACAGGTTTCGCAAAAGGTTTTTTGAATGGCGTTAAAGAAGCTTGACAAAATTCTCTAGTGTGAGGTTGGCCTGCCGAAGTATGGATCTCAGGGTTCCGACCGGTATTTCGGTGTAGTTCGGGATTATTACAGTGAGTGTCCTGTTTGATGTTTTTCGTTTCATCTTTATGTGGCTCCCCTTTTGGGAAACCACCTGAAAACCAATACTGCTGAGGGCTTTGATAACCTTATGCGCTGATAGGAGAGGGAGTTTTGTCATGAGAGACCTCAAAGCTGGTCAAAAAAGATGTTGTCTGTGGCAGGGGAACATCCGCATCCTCCAGATAAAGTTCCACGGCTTCTTTTAGGTTCACGACTGCTTCTTCTACTGACTTACCCTGACTTGCGATGTCCAGCTCAGGGCACCATGATACATACCACTCATCTTCCTTATGCAATAATGCAGAAAATTTGTATGTTTGTTGCATAGTAAAAATTAAACACGGATGATATTTAAACATTTTCAACATCTGGGTCCCAACTTGTACTTTGGTCCGCGTTCCGTTCCATGAACCGGTTAGATTTTTGCGATTTAACTACCAATTGCTATCTCCTATAGTTGTGACAGTTCCAGAGGGCAAATAAAGTATATATCAGATGCGATATGCATATAAGCAGATATAATTCCCGATATTACAAACCAATGATCCCGCAGGTCAAGAGGCACGATCCCGAGTGATCCGATCAATACTGGATAACGATCTCTACAAGTTCACGATGCAAATGGCAGTCCTGGAACAGTTCCCCGACACCCGGGCAGAGTACCGTTTCACCAACCGG
>CAYRGB010000184.1:0-2984 GCA_964423715.1 uncultured Methanosarcinales archaeon
CTTCATCATTTTTTCACACGAGCCTTGCAAGGTCATCGTCAACAGTGGTAATGGGTGCAATGTTGAACTTGTCGACCAGCACATCAAGGACGTTCGGTGAAACAAAGGCTGGCAGTTCTGGTCCCAGGGTGATGTTCTTGACCCCAAGGCTCAGCAGGGCGAGCAATACGGTGACCGCTTTCTGCTCATACCATGAGATGTTGTAGGCCACCGGCAGATCGTTGATATCCTCAAGTTCAAAGGCTTCCGCAAGCTTCTGGGCGATGACCACAAGGGAATAGGAATCATTACACTGTCCTGCATCCAGTATCCGCGGGATACCTCCTATATCTCCCAGATCCAGCTTGTTGAAGCGATATTTTGCACAACCTGCGGTGAGGATGACAGTATCCTTGGGCAGAGCCTCGGCGAAATTGGTGTAGTACTGTCGGGATTTGTGTCGTCCATCACATCCTGCCATCACAACGAACTTCTTGATCGCACCACTTTTCACAGCCTCTATGACCTTATCGGCCACAGACAGTACAGCAGCATGTGCGAATCCGCCCATGATAGCCCCTTCCTCCAGTGATTTCGGAGATTGGCATGTCTTTGCCTGCTCGATGATCGCTGAGAAATCCTTGTAACCATCCTCATTTGCGTCAATATTCTGTATCCCATCAAAACCGACCACGCCTGTCGCATATACCCGATTCTTGTAGCTATCTTTTGGTGGCACCAGGCAGTTAGTGGTCATGAGTATAGGACCGTTGAACGCCTCGAACTCTGTGGTCTGTTCCCACCATGCACCTCCATAGTTGCCTACAAAATTGTCGTATTTCTTAAATGCCGGATAGGAATTCGCAGGCAGCATCTCACCGTGAGTGTACACATCCACACCACTGCCCTTTGTCTGCTCAAGCAGGAGTTCAAGGTCGTGCAGGTCATGCCCGCTGATAAGTATTCCTGGATTGTCCCTTACTCCTATGTTCACTGCGGTGGGTTCTGGGTCACCATAGGTGTTGGTGTTTGCCTCATCCAGGAGTGCCATGGTCGTAACTCCCTTTTCTCCACATTCCATGTTAAGGGCCAGCAGGGCATCGATCCTCTTTTCATCATCCAGAGTAGCTGCAAGTCCTCTCTCGATGAACTCAAATATCTCGCGGTTCTTATATCCAAGCACGTATGCATGGTGGGCATAGGCTGCTATACCTTTCAATCCATAGGTCAACAGCTCTCGCAGTGATCTGATATCCTCATCTTCGGTCGTCAGTATACCAGTATCTTTTCCTGTAAGCTGACTGGCTGTGATCACTGCAGCATCTGGACCGGTATTTTCCTCGATCGCATTTGCGTTGACAAGTTTGTCCTTGATGCTATCGCGAAGTGCAATTCCCGTGACGATCATGGACTCCATGTCACCGCCACTGAAGTTCGTGTTCGTGATCGTGGCAAACAGTCCATCCATGATGAATTGATCAGTCTCTGCATCCTCTATCCCCTGTTCTCTTGCCTTCAGGTTGTAGTATGCGATACCTTTGAGAATATAGATCAGGTCATCCTGTAGATCTGATACATCCCCCTTCTTTCCACAGATTCCGTTCTTAGTACATCCTTTTTGATTCAATGTTTCTTCACACTGGTAGCAGAACATTCATTCATCTCTCCATATAGTATATATTAGATATTTGGTATATTGTGGATACTTGTGTATATACCAAACAGTTTCTTTATAGATACTTCAAGCAGCCGATGGAGCCATGAACGATAATTTGTGGTGAAAACAGAACAGGATATACACTGGATCAGCTATCGTTCCCTGCTTCCAGCAGCTCATGCGCTTCCACCAGAGGCAGCAGGGTAACGCCCACAGAACCCAGACTCTCCTTTGCTCCTTCTTCACGATCCACTACGGTTATGACCATATCAACAACTCCGTTGGTCTCCCGTATTGCAGAGATGGCTTCCATGACCGATCCGCCGCTGGTGGTCACATCCTCCAGTAGTATAATCCTGTCCCCCGTTTCAAGATCACCAACGAAACGCCCTCCCGTACCATATTCCTTGGTAGCCTTTCGTATCAAGAAAAGAGGTAGGCCCGTTTTAAGCGACACAGCAGTAGCAAGCGGAACGCCACCCAGGACAACACCTCCGACTCTATCCACATCGAGATTCTTGACTATATCGGCCGCCTGCCTGGCGATCAGTCCAAGGGTTGCAGGATCAGAACTTGCTTTCTTAATATCAATGTAATACTTGCTCTTCTTTCCGGATGCAAGGGTGAAGTCCCCGAATCGTACTGCACCGCAATCCATGAGTGCAGATATCAGTCCTTCGTTTCGATTTTTGGGTGTGTGAGTTGCTGACATTATAATCCCTTCGTTGTTTGTAGTGCGGTTCTGGTTCACCAAGGTTCCTTCTTGATACCCAGAAAATAGCCAATGACGTTTGTAAACAGGTGCAGTAGCGGTGTAACCAGCAGTACCACCAAGATTATGGAAAATGTGAAATTTGCAACGAACCAGGGGGGTGCTGCAAGATATGTAAAGACCCAAGCGCCCATCACGAAGTCGAGCTGATCGACCACAGGCAAAGGTGCACCCCGTTTGAGTCCCAAACGTCGTTTGAAAAAGCTCATGAACATATCCCCGAACAGGGAACCAAAGGCCATTGCAAAGATCATGATCATCGGATCCACATAAGCGGAACCAAATGAGGGCAGCTCCGCCCCGAACAGAACTGGATTTGATTGAACTGACCATACCTGCCCATACCCAATGACAAGTCCGCAGACAAGCCCTGCAAAGAACCCTCGGAACGTCTTACCATTACCCAGTATCCGTCTTCCATCTGAGAGGTATCGTCCGCCATCAATGGGACGTCCCCCCCCAAAAACAGCAGCACATGGATTAGTAACGTATGCGGGCAACATCAACCAGAGGGCAATAATAATTGTTTCTATCGTAGCGATCAGCTCTAAATGATTTTACGTCAAATTAGTATCA
>CAYRGB010000185.1:0-2965 GCA_964423715.1 uncultured Methanosarcinales archaeon
GACTCTCCGGGACCGAGATGTACATCGGTCTTCTGGACGGTACGGACATTCCCATCCATCTGAGTGTGAACAGTCTTGTCCAGAAACATTGCAGCATCCTTGCGAAGACCGGGAGTGGCAAATCATACACTGCCGCCGTCCTGCTTGAAGAGTTGATCGATCGGGACATACCCCTGTTGATCATTGATCCTCATGGTGAGTATTCCTCATTGAAGGAGAAAGCTTCCAATAATGCAGATTTCAATAAATATGGTGTTTCTGCCAAGGGGTATAGTTCAAAGGTGACTGTATATACTCCGGCCAACAAGACGATCAATCCATCAGCTGATAAGGTATTCCGGTTAAATGGTGTAAGCCCGAAGGTGAAGGAGCTGACGGCAATTTTCCCGGACAACTATACGAGCACACATATGGGTATCCTGTATGAGTCGATACAGAAGCTCCGGGCAGAGATGGAGATGTATTCCCTTGATGAGATCATCACCGAGGTTGGCAATAATGAGAGTAAGGCCAGATGGAACGTGATCAGTCTGCTGGAGGATATACGGGAGATGGACATCCTTTCGACCAGTCCCACTCCTGTGGAGGAACTGATGCAAAGAGGACGGGTGTCTGTGATCGATTTTAAGGGTGTTCCTCCTGATATCCAGAGCATGATCGTGGCCCGGTTGTGTGAATCACTGTTCGAAGCGCGCAAGATGGGACGCACCCCGCCTGGCATGCTGGTGGTTGAGGAGGCACACAACTTTGCGCCTGAAAAAGGATTCCGTAAAACGGCAAGTACCGAAGTATTGCGGACCATTGCATCCGAGGGACGCAAGTTCGGCCTGGGAATGATGATCATATCTCAGCGTCCGGCCAGGGTTGATAAGAACGTCCTATCGCAGTGCGGGACCCAGATCATAATGAAAGTGACGAATCCCAATGATCTCAAGTCGATCAGCAAAGGGCTCGAAGGTGTGAACTCATATGTTGAGGACGAGCTTATTCGCCTGCCACCAGGTGTGGCTATGCTTGTGAGCAATGATATCGAACGACCCATTCTTGTGGATGTGCGTGTAAGGAAGTCAAAACATGGTGGTGAGTCGGTGAATGTTCTCAAAGATTCATGGTCCAAGACAAAAGGTTCTGTGGCAAAGGCTTCCGCAGTGAAACCTTCCAGGCCGGCGAAACCTTCGTTCCCGACTGCTGTTGAGAATGGATACGTTGAAGAGCGTCCAACTCTTACTCCTCCTAAGAGGGAACCCCGCAGGCAGCGGGAAGAGGAAAAAGGAAAACTTTTCAGTAAGATATTTGGTTCGAAGCAGTAATGTTCTTAAATAGTAACAGATATATGGTGTTGAGACTTGGCAGCAGATATTAATGAAAAGGTTGAGAGGTATGAGAGGTTGCTGAAGGAAGCCCTCGAAAAAGCTGGCATAGGTCCTATTCAGGGCTCACATATGCACTCCGTGGCTGGGGATTTTAAGAATATGGCCCGGTCATACTATGAGGATGGTACATATTTTGTTGAGTCCGGGGACCCTGTGAACGCGCTGGTATGCTTTAGTTATGGTCATGCTTGGCTTGATGCAGGGGCCAAACTTGGTGTTTTTGATGTTGATGATGAGATACTGTTCACGATATGAGCAATTTGATATTTTGTAATTTGATACTATTTATCATAGAGAGAAATGATGAATCATTAAAAAGATAACACGGAGAAAGAAATATGCCGAATTATAATGTTACCCTTGAAGCGGCCTGGTTGGTCAGGGACGTAAACACTGCGGACGATGCTATAGGCGTTGCGATCTCGGAGGCGGGCAAGCGTCTGAACCCGAAACTTGATTTTGTGGAAGTGGAAGTGGGGATGACGGTATGTCCTGCATGCAAAGAGCCATTCAGCAGTGTGTTCCTTGCAGCCAATACGGCGATCGTTGGGCTTGTACTTGATATGAAGGTATTCGATGCGGAGAGTGAGGAACATGCCTCACGGATCGGAAAGTCCGTTGTGGGCAAAGCAATGCGGGATGTTCCACTGAAGGTCATTGAGGTCGAGGAACTAAAGTAAGGCCCGATCAGGTTGATCTGTATGAGCAGCGTAATCTCTGTTGTAGGACATACGGCACTAGACTATCTCTTTGATGTAAAGGGAGTGGCTGGACCACATGAGTCCTATCCCATTGTCGATTATGAAGTACATTTTGGTGGAGGGGCTGCGAACATCGCAGTTGCGATAGCGGTACTTGGTGGTGATGCACAGCTCATATCTGCAGTGGGTGATGATATTTCTACTTCAGGTTATGAGGATCATCTGCTTTCAATGGGTGTGGATCTGTCCCTGCTGTACCGACTTGAGGGAGAAAAGAGTACCAAAGCTTTTGTGTACACTGATGGACAACACAATCAGGCCACCTATTTTTACTGGGGCTCTTCTGCACACCTGCCGGAGCTTGAGCCTCCTGTGGTGGACTTTGTGCATCTGGCAACCTCGGAATCCAGGTTCAATGCACGGATCGCGAAGAAGGCAGGTTTCGTCTCCTTCGATCCCGGGCAGGACCTGGTGACATATCCGCGTGAAGATCTTGAAACGATACTGGATCATACTGATATCCTCTTCACGAACCGGCATGAGATTAAGCGGGTCTGTAAAATGATGGGCAGATCGTTCCTGAAACTTAAAGACGATATCGATGTGATCGTGGTCACCTATGATGCAGAAGGGAGCAGGATACACACTGATGGCAACGAATATTTCATTCCTGCGATAGTTGTTGATGCCCTGGACCCAACCGGTGCAGGGGATGCCTATCGAGCAGGTTTCCTGCTTGCATACACGAGGGGTTATCATCTGGAAGTCTGCGGTAAGATTGGTTCTACGGTTGCCTCTTTTGCGGTGGAGACCATCGGTTGCCAGACTGATCTGCCAACATGGGAAAAAATGAGGTCACGGTTCGAAGAGAATTTTGGGAAACTGCATATT
>CAYRGB010000186.1:0-2956 GCA_964423715.1 uncultured Methanosarcinales archaeon
TACAATCCTGTGAATACCATCACCTGGGCACTGATCCTTGGTATATGTGTTTTTGGTGTGGTCCGCTTGATGAGGAAGCTGGAGGTGGAGGTGGATGATCACTTTATATACTCTGTGATCCCCTTTGTGCTTGCAGGTTCTTCTCTCCGGGTGCTTGAGGATGCCAATGTTTTCACCGCACCGTTGAGCTATCTGTTCATCACTCCTAACATATATTTTGTGGTGTTTGCAGTGACGTTACTTTGCCTTGTGCTTTCCCGTTGGATACATGCTCGGGGCATGGTCTCCGACTGGCACAGGCCCTTTGCCCTGAGTGGCATGGCCTGGTTCATCTGCAATATATCTGTGCTTTTGTACATGGAAGACATAAGCCACCCCCTGATACTGCTGTTCATCATATCCATCGGGACCCTGCTTGCGGGTATCATCTATCTTATTTCGAAGTATGCCGGTATGTCCCTGCTCACAGACCGTTTGAACTTTGCGATCGTGTGGGTACACCTGCTGGATGCTTCCTCGACAGTGGCAGGAGTGGACATGCTAGGCTATTATGAAAAACATGTGGTGCCCTCCTATCTCATCGAACTGACCGGTACGGCAATGGTAATGTATCCTCTTAAGCTTGCGATATTCATACCGGTGCTGTATATTCTTGATTCCCAGTTCAATGATGATGAAGAAGCGGTATCCTTACGAACGTTCGTGAAAATGGTGATTATCATACTCGGCCTGTCTCCGGCATGCCGCAACACCATTCGAATGACATTTGGGATCTGATCACCATGAATGAGATATACGATATTGGAATGTTGAGGGAATATCTGAGCGATCTGCGGTATCATGTGATGATCATTGTGTTCATCTTTGTGTTATCCACCATCGCAGGTTACGTATATACTTCAATGAACCCCGACTCAGCGTCGCTGGCACTTGGGGAACTTGAAGGACTGATCGAGATCCTAAAAGACCTATCCCCTTTTGAGATCATGCTGTTCATATTCCTGAACAATACGATCAAAAGCCTGTTCGCCATCCTCCTTGGTGTAGGATTTGGACTGGTTCCCATCATTTTCATCGCATACAATGGTTATGTGCTGGGAGTGATAAGCTACGTTACATCGTCCAGTGAGGGGTTGGGATTTGTGCTGGCCGCGATCATCCCGCACGGGATCATCGAACTCCCGATGGTGATATTGTCAGTTGCTATCGGTCTTCGGCTTGGACAACAGGCAATGTATGCGATCATGGGCAGGGGTGTACGTATCAAGGATGAGCTTGTGAAGGGTATCTACGTGTTCATGTACTGGATAATGCCCATGCTGTTCGTTGCGGCAATGGTCGAGACATTCATCACCCCCCTGATCGCGAGTCTCGTATGATAGAGGCCAGGTAGGAAATTATCTTCATGTAATGATGGCAAATGTTTTATTAAATGCTATAACCATTATCTAAAAACAGAATCACAATTACAGAGGACATGAGGATGATCGATAGAAAACAGATCGTTGAGATTGCAGAGAGCTATTATACAGATAATATCCAGATTGGGACAGTTGCTTCCCATTCTGCACTGGATGTGTTCGATGGTGCAGTGGAGGAAGGATTTAAAACATTTGCAGTGTGTCAGGCCGGGCGCGAGAAGACCTATACCGATTATTTCCGTGCACAGCGGGATGTGGAGGGCAATGTTGTACGTGGCATTGTCGATGGGTCCGTGACCTATGACCGGTTCAATGAAGTATTAAAACCTGAGAACCAGAAGATGCTTGTGGATAACGATGTGTTGTTCATCCCTAACCGCTCCTTTACCTCATACTGTGGTATTGATGAGATCGAGAACGATTTCGCTGTGCCGCTTGTGGGAAGCAGGAACATGCTGCGCAGTGAGGAGCGCGGGATCGGGCATGACTATTACTGGTTGCTTGAAAAAGCGGGTCTTCCCTTCCCGGAACGCATCAAATATCCGCAGGACATCGATGAGCTTTCGATCGTCAAACTCCCGCATGCTGTGAAAAAACTTGAACGCGGTTTCTTTACTGCAGGCACATACGATGAGTATGTCGAGAAGTCACGATCCCTGATCAAACAGGGTGTTATCACCGAGGACGCCCTTGCAAGTGCCAGGATCGAGAGGTATGTCATCGGACCGGTGTTCAATTTCGACCTGTTCTATTCCCCTATCGAGGAGGAGATGAACAAGATAGAGTTGCTTGGTATCGACTGGCGGTTCGAGACAAGTCTCGATGGGCATGTGCGGTTGCCCGCACCCCAGCAGATGACACTGGCAGAGCACCAGCTCACTCCCGAGTACACGGTGTGCGGCCACAACTCGGCAACCCTGCGCGAATCCCTGTTGGAAGAGGTGTTCAGGCTTGCTGAGAAATACGTAAAGGCATCCCAGAAACACTATGATCCTGGTGTCATAGGTCCGTTCTGTCTGCAGACATGTATCGACAAGGACCTCAATTTATCCATATATGATGTGGCCCCACGGGTCGGTGGCGGTACCAATGTGCACATGTCAGTGGGTCATCCATACGGCAATACCCTCTGGCGCAAACCAATGAGCACAGGACGGCGTGTTGCTTACGAGGTCAGGCGTGCTGTGGAGACCAACCAGCTGGACAAGATCATCACATAAATTATCCTGATCCCAATCCCACACACTATTTATGATTGCATGCGGTGTCTTTGGACAGAATGAACCGCATTGCACATTTTTTGAATATTTGCGTTATATGTACACGATCCTGTTTTATGTAGCCAAAAGTATTAAATATGATGCATATCATTATTATCATAATGAGATAGACAATCATGTACACACATGATTAGATAATCAGGAGAATCTGCCATGAAAATAGTACATGCACAAACGGTACTCGCAGAAGAGCAACTTGAGGCACTCAAGAAAAAGACCAATGAGCCTTCGACCAAAGATGCCCTGAGTGCTGCT
>CAYRGB010000187.1:0-2934 GCA_964423715.1 uncultured Methanosarcinales archaeon
GCCAGACATTATCATGTGGACCATCTCATAGGATCGATCAGCATCGGAAGAAAAGCTGATCTGGTGGTGCTGGATGATCTGGAGGATTTTGCCATCCATTCGGTATATGCAAATGGACAACTGCATATCGATCATCTGCCGGAGTACAAATACCCGGATCACGTCTTCAATACCATTGAATACGGGACAATAACCGCAGAGGATCTACGCCTTATCGCGACACCGGGCAAGGAGGTAGGGTTGAACGTGATAGGTGTTTTGCCCGATGAGATCATGACACAGCAGATAGAAGCGAATATGGCACCGAATTCCGAAGGCATACTCATACCAGACGTTGATCGAGATCTTCTGAGCGTTGCTGTTGTGGAGCGTCATGGTAAAAATGGCAATATCGGATGCGGGTTCATCAAAGGGTTTGGTCTAAAACAAGGGGCTTTCGGGCAGAGCATCGGGCATGACAGTCATAATGTGATCGTTACCGGAACTGCCCACCCGGACATGGCCCTTTGTGTGAACCACATTAAGAAAATGCAGGGCGGCATCTGTATCGTACAGGATGGCAAGATGATCGATAGTCTACCCCTTCCTTTTGCAGGTCTCCTGAGTATCTGGTCAGTGGAAGAGGTTGATGCAAAACTAACGCAGATGCATCAGGCAATGAGACAATTGGGGTGTACCCTTCCGGCACCGTTCATTACTCACTCGTTCATCGCCCTACCCGTAATACCACATATACGGCTTACCGATGTAGGCATGTTTGATGTGGATAGTTTCAGACTGATAGAATCTATTATAGACAAAACGTGATATCCTAAAAATGGATTGTCACGAGTATTTGTTCATATAATTGATGTAGGTGCGTATGTATTCAGCATGTGGCCAGATCAGGGGGATTGTCACATATGCGAGTCCATCTTTCCATTTGGGATGGGCACGTACATTTTCTATCATTTTCAACTTACTGTCCCTTAGTATCTTTGCATTGGTATAGTCCTCGTACCACATCTCAAATCGATCGATCGTAGATATGTGCTCGGGCAATTGGTAATTATGTGCCATGTCGACCACCCAGCCAAGATACATCTCGGCCATATCCTCGTTATCGATATTAATATAGTGATTTGCCAACTGGCAGGTGAAATGACACCAAGGACCATTTCCACCATTGTTCCTGTCCCAGAGTTCAGGGTACCTGTTCAATCCACCTAACTCTTTATCCCATAAATTCTCATGGATACGTTTGACAGTACTTCGGGTCTTGACATCATGATCATCAATAAGTCCAAAGTATGCTGGAGCATATTCCACAACATCAACATCTATTACACTGGATGCAAAAGCATCATACCCTATCGGATTGCTATTCTTATCCTTTACACGGATGCATTTGATGAAAGATCGTCTGCGTGGGCTGTACATTCGTGTGAGTATAGCCTCTTTGACCTTTTCTGCTTCCGTTTCCCATTGAAATACATCCTTTCCAACGGCCTTCCCCATTTTGACAGCTTCGATCATACCAGCACAACATGCTGAATTCGCATAGATCTCAAAACCATGTTCATAGGCAGGATACTCGTGTATACTATTGATGGTATGTATCAGATCAATCTCTTCGTTCTTGTTCATCAATATGAAATTTACAGCTTTTTCTACCGTATCCCAGTGTTTCAACACGAAATCCCTGTCTGCCATATCAGTATAGAATAAACCTCCAGTTGCTTCAAAATATTTTCCGAGTGCATACAGTACCAGGCCGTTACCATCGATCTGAAGATCCTTATAACTTGCATCATTTCCATCGGTGTCATATCGCTGTGAGAACTCTCCCAGTGGTTTTTGGGAATTTAGTATAAACTCCAACCCCTTTTTGGCACTGTCCATCATGTCAGCGTCGATCGAGCCCAAAATACTCATTGCATGATCTCTTGGATAAATAAACGGATAGCGTGTACCTGGGGGACTGGCGTAGAACCCTCCATTTTGATGCTGATTATCTTTAAGCATTTTCATGCTATTTTCATAGAGTTTGTGGGCTTCGATATGATTCAAATATATCACTCCGTTCCAGAATCATCGATCTTGAATACACAGAATGATCTTTCAAGATAATGGTCAACCTCTTCCCGGCTCATACCTGCTCGTTCGATCGCTGCATCATTATACTCAATTGCATCTGTCAGTGGGGATCTGGATCCAACGTTCAGCAATTTGACACCTGCCATATCAGCTCTCTGTCTACTGTAACTGTGATGAAGGATCCCGAGTACATTTGTCAGAGCAGGGTAATCCCAAGCGTCCTCGGATCCATCCCTTTTCTTATTGGAAAAATCTATTAATTCTATATATTGTTGAGGGCGTTCGCCATTGATATTGATGAACTTGATGAGATCTGTCCCTAGCGGACAGACCGGTAGATAATTAATACTATCATCCCTGGCTCCTTCGAAGCCGGCACCTTCCAGCTCCCCCAATTTCTTACCAATGGACTGCAGCCAGTAATATGTCTTTTCAGGACCTACAAGATCCACCATCTCTATTATTCCCACCATAAAAGCCGTTGGCAACATGTTCTCCAGTCGTATCATATGATTCCCTTCAAGTACCTTGATTCTCAATCAGTGCTATTAATTAATTATTAAGTTTAGTTCTCACCATTTATTAATTTAAGTATTGCATGGTTCCACCCTAAAGGTCCTATTCCTTCAACACGACCAATCCCAGTATCCGTGATCGAGGGATCGTGTTTGCCATCTGGTTTCTGTACCAGCAATGGGACATCAACTGCTCGTAACATTGGCAGGTCATTAAGACTATCTCCCAGACCAATGGTCTTAATGTTACCAAACTTCCTGCGATACATTTCTGTTAATATCCTTACCGCTTTACCCTTATCATTGTCCCCAATTATGTGCCAATACCTTCCACCACGAGTAT
>CAYRGB010000188.1:0-2907 GCA_964423715.1 uncultured Methanosarcinales archaeon
ACTCCTTGAAAATTTTTATATGACATATTAGAAGACATCCTTATTGTGTTATGGGAGTATTTGAAGAATTCGATGGTCGTGGCGGTGCGGTGGTGCAATGATAGAATGGTGTATGGTGTAATTATGCAGTACTGCTGTACTGCACATAATCGTTATCAATGTGAAAGAAAAAGCTTTTAAGTAAATACACAGATTCCCTTCCACTGTGCCAGATGACAACATACGTGTAAGTCTTAGCAGAGACCTGACACTCTTCGACATTACGATGATCGGCATCGCCGGTATGATCGGGGCGGGAATATTTGCTCTCACCGGCATAGCTACAGGTATTGCCGGTCCTGCAGTGCTGCTGGCTTTCTTATTGAATGGTATCGTCGCGACCTTCACGGGTCTAGCCTATGCGGAACTCGGTTCTGCGATCCCTGAGGCAGGGGGGAGTTTCCTGTGGGTCAAGGAGGGTATGGGTGATCACTTCGGATTCCTCGCAGGCTGGGTAGACTGGGCTGCACACACGATAGCCTGTGCTCTTTATGCTGTCACCTTCGGAGCATTCTTTTCCGAACTGGTTGTCAATTTTATGGGTATTGACCTGATTCCACAGGGTGTCCTGCTGAATCTATCTGCATTTGTCATTGTGACCTTGATGGCACTTCTCAATTATATAGGTGCAAAGGAGAGTGGGAGAATCGGCGGTTTTGTAACGATGTTCAAGATCACGATACTTGTTGCGTTTGCAGGATTTGGGATATCAAAAACACTGCTAAAGCCCGACTGGATCACAACATTCACCGGAGCTCCCTCTTTCTTACCCAACGGTTTTACCGGTGTTCTGGTTGCAATGGGACTCACATTCATCGCATTTGAAGGTTATGAGATCATTGTTCAGAGTGGTGAGGAGGTAAAACATCCTGAAAAGAACATACCAAAAGCGATATTGATCTCCCTGTGGGTTGCAGTGATCATCTATATCCTCGTTGCATTTGCATTGATCGGTGCTATCGATGTTGGTATACCGAGCTGGATGTATCTGGGTGAGCTCGCGGAGTTCAGTATGATACGAGTTGCAGATCAAATTATGATATTTGGTTCATTCCTGATCATTGCTGGTGGTCTTGTCTCAACCATAAGTGCCATGAACGCAACGGTATATTCGTCATCAAGGGTTGCTTTTGCTCTTGGAAGGATCGGATATCTTCCAAAAGCTCTTTCAAGGATACATGAAAAGAGACGAACTCCTCATTATGCCATCCTCTTTAGCTATTTAATTATTGCTTCCATGACCCTTGTTCCCATCGAGACCGTTGCTTCGGCAGCAGATGTGATGTTCCTCATTCTTTTCATCATGGTAAATTCAGTATTGATAATACTCCGACTTAGACGACCAGATATTAAAAGGACATTTAAAATGCCTTTTGTTCCTTACTTACCACTGCTGGCTATTGTGATCCAGGCTATTATCGGATATTATCTGGTAATAGAGATCAAGCATACAGGTTTTGTTGTTGGGATCACCGTATTGTGGATGATCCTGGGTACATTTATTTTTATAATATACTCTGAGAAAGAGATCATTGGCCGGGCAAAGGAGGTCATGAAGAAGGTCTACGAGGAGAAACCAGTTGAAGAGGAGGGGCATAAAATTCTGGTGCCTGTGAGGGACCTTGCTGGTGCCAAAAAGCTGGCTCATTTTGCCAGTTGTGTCGCAGAGGAAAAAAATGCTCAGGTAATCTTCCTGAACGTTCTTACACTTCCGGAACAAACACCTTTCTCGGCAGCAGATAAATACATTGACAAAAGGAGGAAACTGATCCAGGAGCTTATTGCGTCTACTGACGTTCCTGCAGGTGGGATCATCAAGGTTGGAAGGAAGGCTTCTGATATAATCCTGAAAACGATCGAGGAAGAAGTACCGGATATGGTCCTGATGGGATGGAGAGGCAGGACATACAGGCGTGATTTCGTACTTGGAAGTACCATTGATCCAATACTTCTCAAGGCCAAATGTGATGTGGTCATGTTCCGGTTCGAAGAGGGCAAGGATTGGGATGATATTCACAAGATACTGGTTCCGACTGCCGGAGGCCCCCATGCTGTCCTAGCAGCAGAGCTGGCCAGAGGCCTGGGTGTCCGGAAGAATGCCGGGATCACAATGATGAACGTGGGTAGTTCTCCCATGGATAAAAAAAGAGCCGAAGGTGCTTTCAAGGAGCTAGAGGGTTATTTCAAGGGTTTGCCCACGAACAAAACGTTCGTTCAGGCAGACAATGCACCTTCCGCTATTGCTGCAGAGGCGAAGGCACATGATGTTGTGTTCCTGGGTGCTACCACCGAACCGTTCCTGAAGAACTTCCTGTTGGGTGTGTTCCCTGAAAAATTGGTCAGTGAAACGGATAAGACCATGATCATGACACGTAAGTGGGTGAAGCTCAGGGATGTGTTGAAGAGGTAAGCTGATCGCCGGTTCCATACCCATGCTTGCTATTAAGTACCAGATCGCCGTGATGGTGGGGGTTTATGCTTCTACTGTAACATGTGTAACATTGAGTATATTATTGACTTCCTGGTTATGTTTTGATGAATACGGGATGCTCAAGGAAAGGATGTTCAGGCGAGACTTAGTGGTTGGATAATTGATTACGTAAAATAAGGTTGGATGGAACTGCATTGATTGTTGAAAGAAGTTGGAACGATGCAATATTATTTATTCGAAAAATGCAGAAAGGGCTGCAAACAGTAGTTTGCAAGCCAGATTCGAAAAATTCAGTCCATTTTGAGGGCTAACAGGGAAAGTCCAAGTTCCTTCTCTAAGTCTTTCAGATCTTTTGCCTCCGCTTCACCAAGGTCTGCGTATTTCGTATTGATATCTGAAAATGCAATGAGGTTTACGCCCAGTTTGCTTTCCAAATC
>CAYRGB010000189.1:0-2906 GCA_964423715.1 uncultured Methanosarcinales archaeon
GTTTGGGGTTGCATGTCTTCCGGTAGCGTTGTTGAAGGAGCAGGTGTCACATCTTTGTCGGAGGACGAAGGTACCTTTGAAGATTGTTCTTCAGCTTGAACGTTGATCATTTCCTGCTCGTCCATCACCTGGCAGACAGGACACAGCACCTGACCCTGGTAACGAAACATGGGAGAGCCACATGTATTGCAATGCTGTGCCAGCATTGTTCCACCGAGTTCCAGCAATCTTGATATCTGCTTTATTTTTTTGTCATCGGAGTTCATAATCTCGCCTTTTCTTTCACATAGAGTAGATGAAAGTCTTTTTATATTATATACTTGTTAGGAATACAGTAATAATACTTATTTTATACTCTTGGATTCCAAGGTGATCTAAATGACAGCAGTAGATACTAAAGAAGTTATAGAACAATGCACACAGGTGTTGGGCCATATAGCCAACGACAATTCAGTACCAAGGAACATACGGCGTTCTGCAAATGAGATCGTCAGTCAGCTCAATAACGACAGCGATGCCATGTACCTTCGAACATCATCCAGTATTTCAATTCTTGAGGACATCAGCAACGATCCAAACATCCCCCTGCATACCAGGACCCTCATATGGAATATTGTAAGCCAACTTGAAACGATCCCTGTGGATGAGTGATAATAAGGCAATAAACGCACCCATACGATCGGGTAATTTACATTAGCAAACATAAGCCCACATCCGTGATATCGGTCATGTGGACAATATCCAAATTAACATCTTCGGGTTACGATCCTATATATGATATAGCAGGTCATGAACCGGATACTGGATGACTTTAGTGCTAAAGATAGCACACGTGAAAGGGGACTGGCATTATCCCGCGAATTGGTTCGAATTTGTCGAAGAGCCGTAATGGATATTCATCGAAAAGAGTTGGACGAAGCATCCCGATTACTTGACCGGTCACGCAACGGCATTGAGCAACTCAATAGTGAACTTTCAGAACATCCTGACCTATATCATGGAGGTTTTGTGGACCATGGACAGCAGGAGTTTGTAGAATGTGCAGTTGTGCATGCACTTCTTATTAAGAACTGTGAGTTCGACAATATTCCATTTCCTGAAGAACTTGATATGGGGTGCCCTGCAGATATGAATGGTCCGACTGGTCCTGAGTACGTGGGCAGGGCACTCAGATGCCATATACTTGATCTCATCCGGATGGGGAAACTGCATGAGGGAGAAGCATATCTGCACATGATGGATAATATATACTCGATCCTGATCCAGTTCGATTATCCCGATACCACCACGTCCAACCCCAGACGCCGAACCGATGTACTGCGATCTCACAAACGCCATACAGAATTATGAACTGGAACGATCCATGGAAGGGATTGAATCCAGGTTACGATCACAATTTAGCTAAAAAGGGATTATACCATGAAATTTGATCCGGAATCTATACGAAAAGAAGCCATCGAGGACTTTGATTCGGCCTGGCAGAATGGCACGGAATTGATCAAAGAACCGTCTGTGAACGAAAAATATCCTCATACGATATTCGGATTTGGAAAGCCACATCCGGTTTACGACACCATCTCAAAACTGCGTGACGCATACATGCGCATGGGATTTGAGGAGACAATGAATCCCCTTATTGTGGATGAGCGTGAAGTCCACAAGCAGTTTGGGCATGAGGCACTGGCCGTCCTGGATCGTTGTTTCTATCTGGCAGGGCTTCCACGTCCCAACGTCGGCATATCAGACGAACGGATAAACTTGATCAGGTCGATACTTGGGAATGTTGATGAGAAAGGGATCGAGACCATTCGAAAGGTTCTGCACTCATACAAGAAGGGAGATCTTGAAGGGGACGACCTGGTGCCCGAGATCGCTTCACAGCTAGATGTGTCGGACTCGTTGGTCGTTGAGATGATCGATCAGGTATTCCCGGAGTTTAAAGAATTGACACCCGTAGCCACCCGACGAACCCTGCGAAGCCATATGACATCGGGATGGTTCATCACACTCTCGTCCGCCATCGAGCGGGCGGATCCACCATTCCATCTATTCTCTATTGACCGTTGTTTCAGGAGAGAACAACAGGAAGATGCAGCACGCTTGATGACCTACTATTCCGCATCCTGTGTGATCATGGATGAGGATGTGACCGTAGACCATGGTAAAGCAGTGGCAGAGGGATTACTATCTCAGTTCGGTTTCGAGAAGTTCATTTTCAGGCCGGATGAAAAACGAAGTAAGTATTACATACCGGATACCCAGATCGAGGTATTTGCCTACCATCCTAAGCTCGTGGGTTCCAACACGAAATACTCGGATGGGTGGATCGAGGTTGCAACGTTCGGCATCTATTCGCCGACGGCACTGGCCCAGTACGACATACCATATCCAGTGATGAACCTTGGTCTGGGGGTAGAGCGATTGGCAATGATACTGCATGAAGCAACGGATGTACGTGGAATGTCATATCCGCTGATCACACAGTACTCAGAATGGGATATGAAGGACAGTGATCTTGCAAAGATGATCTATGTTGATAACATGCCATCAACACCTCAGGGTATGGAGACCATTAAGGCGATCGTCAAGCAGTGCGAGTTACATTCATCCGAGCCAAGTCCGTGTGAGTTCGTGGCATGGAAAGGCGAGATAGGGGGGCGGATGGTCGAGGTCTCAGTGGTCGAACCTGAGGAAGATACCAAATTATGCGGACCGGCGGCTTTCAATGAGGTACTGGTCTATAACAATGATATCCTTGGACTACCGCAGACCAAGAAGTGGCACAAGGCGTTCGAGAATCATTCTGCAAGGACAGGCATACGTTTCATCGATTCCTTTGCCTGCCAGGCTGCGAGGGATATTGAAGAGGCAGTATCCCGGGGGGACACATCATGTGTGAGCAGGGT
>CAYRGB010000190.1:0-2903 GCA_964423715.1 uncultured Methanosarcinales archaeon
GCTCCGGCAGGGGACTATGTGTTGATGCTGCCGATATCCTATGAGTACAAGTACGATGTACGGATGACCGGTGGTAAAACAGTACGTCTTGGTCTTCCCGATCTGGATAATGCGACATACTACAGGAGTGTGAACAGGACGCTCCCGATCGCGATCCATGTGAAGGAATGTGCAATGTTCGAGGTATCTGACGTTTCTGGAGATATCGTGGCTGGGAGTGATGGTACAATAAACATCACGTACACCAATATTGGCGAGATCGTGGCAGAGGACACACTGGTCCATATTGTGGTGATGAGTCCGCTCAGCACGGGAGATTCGGTGGTACGGTTGGGCACCATAAAATCAGGTGAGAGCAGGACGGCATCTTTTGTGATAACGGCCGATCGTTCGGCATTGATAAAGGATTATGGTGTTGACAGTGAGATCAAGTATCTTGATGAAGATGAAGAATATGCGATCTCCAGGAACATGAAGGTTGAGGTGCCCATGCATGCTCCCGAGAAGAAGGCAAGCATGACAACAGTGTCCCTTGTGGCTATTGCACTTGTGATATTGTCCATGTTTGTGAATTACATCAGGAAAAAACAGTAACGTCCATACAAAATCAAAATGAGGATAATGATCTATATTCAGGAGTAGTAATTATGAAAGGAACAGTGACAAAATCCATGGTGCCAATCGTGGTGCTGATAATTGTGTTCATGCTCTTTGTGATGCCTGCACAAGCAGAGTTCGTGGCAGAACATGCCGATATACCAGAGTATTTCAATTTTGGTGAGAATTATTATACTACATTTGGTGGACCCGATGTAAGTGCCACCGTTGTGGGTGACAGCGAGTTCTCATGTGGGGACAGTGTGATCCTGAACATCGACCTGATGAACAAAGGTGTTGTTACCGGCTTCAGATCGGAGACGGATGATGATCCGGTGAGTGTGCTGGATCAGAAGCTCCAGCAGGCGGAGATGTCCTATGAATCCCAGCGTACCACTGCTATAGGGATCGTTGCGATCCTGACATCGCCTGATCCAAACATAGAGGTCAAGTCCGGGCCCCAGGAAGCAGGTTCCCTTGCAACAGGTGAACAGACAAGTTCTCCCGTGCAGTTCAGTATAGATATCTCGAAGAATGCTCCTTCCGGAATATATCCCCTCAAGCTCAATCTATATTATGGATACCAGAAGAATGTTCAGGTCGATGGTGATAATGAAACCGATATGGGCGTGACCAACATGGACGTGGGTCTGTGGTATGATGTGGGCAGCCAGAACATCACCATTCCTATATATGTGGAGGAGGAGGCGGATTTTGAAGTGACCAATGTGACCTGTGAACTTGTGGCAGGGAATGAAGGTATGCTGTATGCTACTTATTCCAATGTGGGTGAACTGCCTGCTAAGGATGCCACTGTCCGCATCAGTGTAGCTGATCCTTTCAGTACCACTGATGACCAGGCCTATCTTGGTTCACTTGAGCCCGGGGAGAGTGCTGTGGCTGTCTTTAAATTGAAAACGGATGAACTTGCGGTGGTCAAGGCGTATGCTATCAACAGTGAGATCAAGTATGAGGATACCGATGGTCACAGTCGTATATCTGATACGGTGAAGATCAGGACTGAGGTGTTGCCCGGTGCATCCGGATCAGACGGCCTGCCGATCAAGGGTATTATTGTAATTGTAGCAATCATCGCGGCGGCAGCGATCGTTTTTGTTCTATACAGAAAGATGTCTGTAGGTAAGATGAGCAATGGCAAGGACGGGGAGTGAAGCTTTCGTTCGTCTTTCTCATCATACATTTTTTGCAATGTATGCGGGTCGTATCTGTTGCAGCAAGGAATATTGATGCTTTGTGTGATGGCAAGACTTATAACACAATTGGAAGTATTAGGACAGTATTCCGCATAGAAGTTAATATTCAGTTCATAAACTATATATCACATTACACTTTTATTTGAGCCCAAAAAGGGAGGGAAATCGAAAATTGAGTCAGCCTTGTGTTAATATTGGCATGGTAGGTCATGTCGATCATGGAAAAACCACACTTGTCAGTGCTCTGTCTGGTGTATGGACAGATAAGCATAGTGAAGAAATGAAACGGGGCATATCCATTCGACTTGGATATGCAGATACGACATTCAGGAAATGCCCAACGTGCCCGGCACCACAGTGCTACAGTGTAAAGAAGAAATGCCCTGTCTGTGGTGCATCCACTGAAGTTGTCAGGACCGTATCGTTCGTGGATTCTCCTGGTCACGAGACCCTGATGGCTACTATGCTATCCGGAGCTGCGATCATGGATGGTGCTGTACTCGTGATAGCTGCCAATGAGAAATGTCCACAGCCACAGACTAAAGAGCACCTGATGGCGTTGAACATCATCGGTATAGAGAATATTGTTATAGTACAGAACAAGATCGATCTGGTATCACGTGAACAGATCATAGAGCATTATGGGCAGATCAAGGATTTCATTAAAGGAACTGTTGCGGAGAATGCTCCCATCATCCCCATCTCAGCACAGCAGAACATCAACATTGATGCATTGATCTATGCAATAGAAGAGTCCATCCCAACTCCGGTCATGAAACTGGATAGTGCTGCACACATGCTCATTGCCCGATCATTTGATATCAACAAACCGGGAGCATCCATTGACGAGATCGTGGGTGGTGTGATCGGTGGTACCCTTACAGAAGGGGTCCTACATGAGGGCGATGAACTTGACATATACCCAGGTAAGAAGATCGAGAGTGAGGGTCTCACCAGATGGGAGCCCATTCACACAACTGTGAAACGGATCGTTGCTGGTAAGAACAAGGTCAAAGAAGCAACACCCGGAGGTCTGCTGGCAGTGGGTACTGGTCTGGATCCCAACCTTACTAAGAGTGATTCCCTCACAGA
>CAYRGB010000191.1:0-2823 GCA_964423715.1 uncultured Methanosarcinales archaeon
CAATTGCCGTGTGATGGTCTTTGTGCTCATGGGTATCGTTGTGGTCAGACATTCTCGATCTTTGTTGTCAGATCAAGTGGCTTCGCATAATAGGGCGCCGTGGATACGACGATATCAACAGCTTCTGCATATTTCGGGATATCCTTGATATTGATGCCACCCACAGCGATCTCAAGCTTGGGATTCAATGCCTTGAGTTTTGGTACAACCTCTTTCAGTTCGTCCGGGCTGTAGTGGTCCAGCAGGAGCACATCTGCCAGGGGTGCGTACTGGAAGGCCTCTTCTTCAGTGCGAGGTTCGATCTCGATCTTCTTCATAGCTATGAGCTTGCTGAAGGAGCCAACCACGTTGAAATGGTTCTGGGTGATCAATATGGAGTCGCTCAGGGAGTTGCGATGGTGGTCCCCACCGGCCATTCGCACTGCCTTGAGCTCATATTCCCTGAAACCAGGATGGGTCTTGCGGCTGGTCGCAATGACCACGTCCGGGTTCACCTTTCGTGCCGCATCTACCATGCTTTTCGTCATACCGGCAATGGCGCAGACCATGGACAGGAAGGTCTGGGAGACCCGCCAGAGTTTGAAAAGCTGGCGCAGATCACCCTTTGCCTCAAAGAGTGTCGCACCACCCTCAAACGCTTTCCCGTTGTCAAGATAATTGATCACAGTCAATCCCTTTTGCTGGTATAACTCTGCCAGGTCATCCGTGCAGGCAGCAACGCCCGGGTCTCGGGACATGATTTTAAGGGTACCGGTTCCTTCGATCCCCAGCAGTTCTGTGGTCTCGTCCCCGTAGGGGCAGTCCTCTAATAGATAATGTTCAAAATTGTGTATCATATGTTTACCTATGTTGTCCATCAAATTGTTCAGTTATGTATTACTGGTCAGAATACTGATGACCAGAACTATAAATAACTTCTGGAATCGTATTTCATCCAGACAGATGCACTATTTATATGTTTAATGTCTTTAACATCGCCTATAGTTCTTCAATAAATTGCTAAACAATTCACCAGATAACAGCCCCTACAACATACCAACCAGGAGAGGATGCAATGAGACCAAATCGTTTTATAATCACAGTCATAGGCGTAGATCAAGTAGGTATCGTTGCCAACATAACAAGAATAATGGCAGATTTTAGTGTGAACATTGTGGATATCAGCCAGACGATCATGGAGGACCTTTTCACAATGATCATGCTGGTAGAGATCAACGATGAGCGTTTCAATCTGTCAGCTTTCCAGCAGGCCATGACGAACGGCGGCGAGGTAATGGGAGTAGAGGTAACAGTACATCAGGAAGATGCATTCAGATTTATGCACAGGATATAAACAAACAGGAGTACCTCAAATGTTAATCCATCCCGAAGAGATCATGGAAACCATACAGATGGTCAGGTCAGAACATCTGGATATCAGAACCATCACAATGGGAATAAACCTGCGAGACTGTGTGCACCCGGACATTGATACCTTCAATAAGAATATATACAACAAGATTACGCATTATGCACGTGACCTCGTCAATACTACCGAAGAGGTGGAGAACCTCTATGGGATACCGATCATCAACAAACGGATATCCGTGACGCCTATCGCTGTGGTCGCAGAAGGCTGCATTTCTACCGATTACACATCCATTGCACAGACCCTTAACAGGGCAGCCGAAGATGTTAATATTGACTTCATAGGGGGCTTTAGTGCCCTTGTGCATAAGGGTTTCACTCCCGGTGACCTGAATTTGATCAATTCAATTCCTGGATCCCTGGCAAGTACCGAAAAGGTCTGTGCATCGATCAACGTCGCCACAACCCGGGCAGGCATCAATATGGATGCTGTAGCAATGATGGGGAAGACCATCAAGGAAACAGCAGAAAAAACCAAGAATGATAATGGGATCGGATGCGCCAAACTGGTGGTCTTTGCCAATGCACCGGAGGACAATCCCTTTATGGCGGGTGCATTCCACGGGATCGGAGAACCGGACCGTGTGATCAATGTGGGTGTCAGTGGACCGGGTGTGGTCAACTCGGCCGTGCGTGACCTGGACGATCCTGATTTTGGAGAGATCGCAGAAGCTATCAAGAAGACCGCCTTTAAGATCACCCGGATGGGGGAAATGGCTGGCCGTGAGGTGTCCAGGCGATTGGATGCTGAATTTGGTGTGGTAGACCTCTCCCTTGCACCAACCCCAGAGATAGGGGATAGTGTGGCCTCCATCCTGGAAGCAATGGGGCTGGAGAGCTGTGGCACCCATGGAACGACAGCTGCCCTGGCACTGCTCAATGATGCAGTCAAAAAGGGAGGAGCTATGGCCTCATCGTATGTCGGTGGCTTGAGCGGGGCCTTTATCCCGGTGAGTGAAGATGCCGGTATGATCAGAGCTGTGGAGAGGGGATCGCTGAACCTGGATAAACTGGAAGCTATGACATCCGTTTGCTCCGTGGGATTGGACATGATAGCAGTCCCAGGTAATACATCTGCTTCGACCATATCTGCGATCATTGCGGACGAAATGGCGATCGGTGTGACCAACAAGAAAACGACTGCCGTGCGTATCATCCCTGCACCCGGAAAAGATGTGGGTGATCTTGTGGAGTTCGGCGGATTACTGGGAACTGCGCCTGTAATGCAGACGCACCCATATAGTTCTGAAGAATTCATTCGACGTGGCGGAAGGATACCTGCACCTATCCAGGCATTGACCAACTAATAAAAGAGGTTCTCAGGTAACCCTGTTCACAGGCAGGGGGGTTTGAAGACATGGATCTTGAGGTATGGGATCGCAGTTAAGATTCCCATAATCTCAGGATCGTTGGAAC
>CAYRGB010000192.1:0-2819 GCA_964423715.1 uncultured Methanosarcinales archaeon
GTTGTTGTAGATGGCCCCTCTGGGTTGGGGGAACATCATGATAGAATATTCGAGGAAAATGAAACCTATACATTCGAATGGACATTGAAACCCACCGAGGAATGGGCAGGTGGATCGATGCCGATTAATTTCCATTATTCAATACAAGCTAAAGATCAATATGGATCAATAGTTAACAGCGAGTTCACCGCCGCCGTTCCCTACATCACCAACGAGTACTATGAGGGTGGCTCTGCCACCACCTCCGATCCCGCTGGGAACGCAGACGACACTCCATCCACACCCGCCTTCACCCTCTCCCTTGCCATCATCGGCCTGATACTGGTGGCGGTGCGCAGGCGATAAGGAATTTCATGATCGAACAGAGTCATCACGCCTGTGGACACTATATATATCTCTTCTTGAAATCAGTAGCGGAAGACTACGAATCAATTCGTAGTTTAAGCAATGGATATATATGAGCCCTGTGTATTTGCAAGTAGTACGATACAACAAACTGCATGATGAAAGGTCGAAACGATCCATGAAATGGCATCCATTTGTCCTTTCAGCATGTGATACAAAGGTGATACGATCATGAAAATGAAAAACACATACACAACGTTGCTCATAATCCTTGCACTGGGGACATTGGTCGCCAGTGCACTGGCCATGGGCTGTACTGATAGAACTAACTCGATGATCGAAGGGGAGATCGTCTTCGAACAGGTGAACGATCCGATCCAGAACGCGACCATCTACATAGAACTTGAAGATGTTAGCCTTGCTGATGCACCTTCGAAAGTGATCTCCAGTATGGTGCTGGAAAATGTCGATATTGACGCGGACGGTTCGGCATCGATCCCATACTCACTGGAATATCCCGAACTCGATGACCGTCTCACATACTCCATGTCAGTTCTTGTGGATATGAACGGGGACGGAAGAACGTCGGGAGGTGATTACATCAGCATGGAACATATTCCGGTTTCAACATCTGGGCCCAATGATGATGTGATCATCAATGCCAGGTTTGTCACACCGAGTGACAATGATCCCATGCAGCCGATCAAGACAACGGCAACCGTTATTAGCCTGGAGTATCTGGATGATTCTGCAAGGATCCTGCTTGATGAGGATGGTGTCGAATCCGGAGAGGGGTATCCTGGAGATCTGTATCTTATTGTCAATGAACAAACACGGATCCAGTACAATAATGGAGTACAGCTTTTCCTTGACGATATTTCCCCTGGCACACGGATCAGGGCATACTACGGTCCAGCGGTCATGCTCAGCATGCCTCCACAGAGTGTTGCCACAATGATCGTGGTGCTGCCAGATACGCAAAATACAGGTGAAACCGGCCCGGGTTCCATAACACTGGAAGCAACCATTACAGATGTGATGGATATTGACAGCGGTAAGAGGATACTTATTCAGGGTGATGAGGTAAGTGAATTTGGTTTTGATTGCGGGATATACCTTATTGTTTCAGAACAGACCTGCATCGTAGATGAAAATGGTGAGAGCATGTCCATCGATGATCTTGGGGACAATTCCAAGGTCAGAGCCACCATGGGACCTGCAATGACCCGCAGTCTGCCACCAATAGGACAGGCTGAGGAAATTGTGGTGTTGTCGGAATAAGGCTATCGTAGAGGACTGTGCCCTCTACGTCTTTCTCTGTTATCATGAGCCAAAATACATAAGTAAGGCGACCAGCAATATGCCTGCCTGCAGAAGGAATATGGTTCATTTTACCGCACGCAATGAGTTGATATATTGATAGTAAAAGAAGGAAATACAGTTAAGGTCGAATATACCGGTATGTTCGATGATGGTACAGTATTTGATAGCTCTGAAAAACACGGCCAGCCATTGGAATTTAAAGTTGGTGCCGGGCAGATGATACTTGGTTTTGAAGAAGCGGTCCTGGGCATGGAGACCGGTGATGAGAAAACGATAGAACTGGGACCAGCACAGGCTTATGGTGAACACAGAGAGGACCTTATCAAGACGGTGCCACGGGAGCAGCTGCCTGAAGATCAACTCCTCGAGTTTGGAATGGGATTACTTGTCAATCTTCCGGATGGCACAGAGATCCCGGCAAAGGTCATTGAGATCACCGATGAGACTCTCACCATCGACCTGAACCATCCCCTGGCTGGCACAGACCTGAGCTTTGAGATCAAGGTAATTGATATCGCAGCCTGATCTCCATTATTTTCTTTTTTATTGATTTTTACCAGGTCTTAAGATAACTGGATTATCCATGAAACTACCAAAGACCATAGGGTGGCAGTTCCAGAAAGAATGTGATCGCTTTTAAGCGACACCGTGAGATCTACCGAAACCCTCCTCTCCGAATCCTACATATAACCCTAAAAACAGCCGCTTTTTATTGTACTTGCTGATGGGACAAACTTCTTGTTACCAAGTGTATTAACAGAAAGTAGGTCCACCTGCGAGCGATCTGTGAACCTATGAATAACACTACAGCTGTTCACTTAAAACTCGCAAGTCCATCAAAGTCCAGGGTAGCAAAGTAATCATCTACGGTCTCCGCTCGCCGGATCTGTACGAAACTTCCATCCTCTCTCAGCAGGATCTCGGCAGAACGCAGTTTTCCATTATAGTTGAAGCCCATTGCGTGCCCATGTGCACCCGCCTCGTGAATCGCCAGGATATCACCCCTCTTAATTTCAGGCAGCATGCGATCAATGGCGAACTTATCATTGTTCTCACACAACGAACCCGTCACGTCATATTTGTGCGTGTTCTGGCCATGCTCCCTGCCAAGTACCGTGATGTGATGATAAGCCCCATATACACCAGGTCTC
>CAYRGB010000193.1:0-2801 GCA_964423715.1 uncultured Methanosarcinales archaeon
TGTCCCCACAACAGCAAGACCTTCATCCATCCCCACAACATCCCCCAAAACCGTAAGATCACATGCCTCACGTGCCTGATCCACCTTATCCGGCGATACCGTGAACAACAGCTCAAAATCCCCACCTGTGTACAGTGCCAGCTCAAGTAGCTCATCCCGGCTGCCTGCAATATCACGCACTTCATCGACTATTGGCAGGTGATCTTCGTATATCCTGAATCCAACATCACTGGCAACCGCCAGATCATACAGCGACATGGCAAGCCCATCACTGGTATCTATGGACGAGGTCACGGCGCCGGTAGCGGCCAGTCGCTGGCCCTCATGGGTTCGCGGCGTCGGCTCAAGGAGCGAACGCAAAAGAGCGGCGCTACCATCGAGATCGTTCTCAAGGACCAGCAGGGAGGCACCCGCAGAACCGACATTACCGGTCACGCAGACCCGATCTCCGGGCCGTGCACCATTTCGCCTGAGCACACTGTCCTTCCTCACACGACCCAGTGCTGTACCGGTGATGGTCAGCTCATCATGCAGGTCGATGTCCCCGCCGATGACCGAGGTGCAACATGCTATTGCACAGTCGGACATGCCCCGCGCAATATCCTCTGCCTCCTGCACATCCATGTCCACAGTGAACCCAACCGCAGCGAGGAGACCAACGGGACGTGCTCCCATGGATGCGATATCGCTCAGGTTCACGGCAGCCGACATCCAGCCGATCTGCCAGGCAGACATCTGTTGTGGGAAATCCGTATTCCGGTGGAGCATGTCCGTGGTCACCACGAGACAGTCCTGGTCTGAGATGGCGATGATGGCGCAGTCATCCTCACCGGCACCTGCCAGAACATCCGTATTACCGACAGTACCGAATATCGTAGAAAGGGTGTGGATGAGCAAGCGCTCATCAACATTCTTGATAAAAGGAGTGACGTTCATGATATTTCCTCAAGAACTGGATGTGAAACCTGCATCTATATGATGCTATATCATGAACGTATAAAGGATTTTCTTAAGCTTAGGCATTATTCGAAGTTAACCTTCTCATTGCCTCCTTCCTTGGTCCTGATCCATACATTGTCGATATATTGATGAGCACTCGTTGCGATCTCGAGCAGTTCTTCCCTGGAAAAGGGAACAATATCCCGCATGCTAACCTTCATCGCGTGCTCCGGTATGCCCTGCTGTATCACATACGGTGCACCAGATGTATTGACATATTCCGCAATGGATCTGGATATCGCCGCGACATCGTCCGCATCCCCGATAAAGTCACGTATCACCGTCGTCCGCAACTCGTACTCGATCTTCCTGTCAGTCAATAGGGCGATCGTCCGTCCAACTTTCCCGACCACGTCCTCAGGGAACACATGCACATCATCAGATTCTCCATACCCTATTGCCTTCCCATACATATCCGGATCATCCAGCGGCGCTTTCACGTCGATGAAGAACTTATCTACAAGCCCCTTACCGACAAGATGCTCCACCACTTCGAGATGCAAACCATTCGTGTGTATCCCCACCAGCAGACCATTCGCCTTTGCATAGGTCGCCAGCTGTTCCACAGCCTCGGCCTGGATAAGGGGTTCTCCGCCAGAGAATACCACATTGCTGACAAAAGGTTTTGAAGAGTCTATGATTCCTTTTAGCTCCGCTAACTCTCGATGATCAGAACCACCCAGGATCTCATAGTTATGGCAATAGGGACACCTGAACGGACATTCCCGCAAAAAAAGAACGACCGACACCCTTCCGTGCCAGTCTACCGTAGAGATGGGGATGGAATCCCCAAAATTTACCTGCATATTTACCATCACTGCCAATTATTTACTTTCCCTTGATCAGATCATATCGGACGAACTGTAACGCATCCTGTCTTCAAGTTCCTGTTTCTTGGCAGCGTTCCAGCCACTCACAGATTGAATGTAACCCGTGACCCTGGATAGCTGTTCGACATTGGAAGATCCGCAGTTCTCACATTCCTCCTTGAGCCCTGACATCATATGGAAATCATCCATACATATAGTCATGTCCTTGGTGAACGCAAAGTATCCTGTCTGGGTGTTGCGTGCAATGTTCATGGCGAATTCCTTGAGACCTTTCGCATCCGGGGAACCTTCACCCATCCAGATGTGCATGATATCCCCCCCATCCACGATAGGGAAGAACACATTTTCGATCTTGATCCTCTCAATGAGAGAAACATCCGCACCTGGCGGTACATGGGTACCATTGGTATAATACACAGGCAGGTCGTGAGTTTCCTTGATCTGTTCCATTGCAGCTTTCGGATCACCTTTCAGTACACCCATTGCCTTGTCCCTGAACTCCTCATGCAGAAGATCGGAAACTGCAAACCTCTGTACCGTGGTCTCAGCAGGCGTACGCGCAAGGGCGATCTCAATGTCATGTTTTTGGGATAGTTCTCGTCCATATATCTCCATCTCGGTCATGGCACGTATACCTAATTTGAACGCATCTCTTGACTCATGCATCTGGGATCCGGTATGGTACTGCACCATCTCATTGATACCCAACACACCAATTGTGTACACCAATCCATCAACATCCACCGCGATCGTGCCTTTCTCACCAGTCACCGGGTCCTTAGGATGCTGTGTCGCAAAGGGCATACGTCCTCCATCGATGATCGGTTTCATCCACTTGAATTTGGTCATATGGACTTCCACTGCATCGTCCATGAGATGTTTAAGCTGTGCAAACAGTTTCTGATCATCCCCATCCGCACGATATGCCGCACGCGGGCAGTTCAGGGATACCACCTGCCAGGAACCCATAGA